>JAHJWA010000081.1 GCA_018828205.1 Alphaproteobacteria bacterium | reverse complement strand
CGTCGACAAACCCCGGTCTCCGCGGCTAGTCCTCGCGCCATGCCAGCAAGCCCCCCACCCGCCTCGTCCGAGCCTTCCCGGCGACGGATTCTCGTCCTCAACGGACCCAATCTCAACCTGCTCGGCCAGCGCGAGCCGGATATCTACGGCCATGCGACGCTGGCCGATATCGGCGCACTGCTCGAGGCGCGCGCCAGCGAGCTCGGGCTCCGCGTCGAATGCCGCCAGTCGAACCACGAGGGCGTCCTGCTCGACTGGCTGCAGCAGGCCGCGGGCGAGGGCTTTGCCGCGGTGCTGCTCAACGCCGGGGCCTATACCCACAGCTCGATCGCGCTGCTCGATGCGATCCGCGCGATCGCGCTGCCGGTGATCGAGGTCCATCTTTCGGACCCGTCGCAGCGCGAGGAATTCCGCCATCTCTCCTATGTCGGCATGGCGGCGGCGGACACGGTCCAGGGCCTCGGCGCGCAATCCTATGTGGTGGCGCTGGAACGCGCCGCGGCGCTGTAGAACGTTACGGCGGGGCGCCGCCCGGCCCCCGTGCCCCCCTTGCAACCCGCGCGGCTCACGCGCATAGGTCGCGCAAATAACACACAAGGAATACCATGGCGGAACGAAAGAGCGGCTCCGGTGAGAAAGCCGGTATGAATGTCGATATGGATCTGGTGCGCGAGCTCGCCGAGCTGCTCGCCCAGTCCGATCTCACCGAGATCGAAGTCGAAGACGACGATCGCAAAATCCGCGTCGCGCGCACCGTCAGCACCGCGGCGGTCGCGGCAGCGCCCCAGGCACCCGCCGCTCCGGCTCCCGCTGCCGCCGCGCCTTCGCACGCGCCCGGCGCCGATGCGCCCGCGCTGCTCGCCGCGCACGCCAATGCGATGAAATCCCCCATGGTCGGCACGGTCTATATGGCGCCCGAACCCGGCGCCGCCGATTTCATCAAGGTCGGCGACACCGTGGAAGCGGGCGACACGCTGCTGATCATCGAAGCCATGAAGGTCATGAACCCGATCGCCGCCGAAGCCGCGGGCACGGTCAAGGCCATCCTCGTCGAGAACGCCCAGCCGGTCGAATTCGATCAGCCGCTGGTTGTCATCGGCTGAGCATAGCCATGGACATTAAACGCATCCTCATCGCCAACCGCGGCGAAATCGCCCTGCGCATCCACCGCGCGGCGCATGAAATGGGCATCGAGACCGTCGCGGTGCATTCGACCGCCGACGCCGATGCCATGCATGTGCGGCTGGCCGATCACGCGGTCTGCATCGGCCCCGCCCCGGCGAGCGAGAGCTATCTCAACATCGCCAACATCATCTCGGCGGCCGAGATCTCGCACGCCGATGCGATCCATCCCGGCTATGGTTTTCTCTCGGAGAACGCCAAATTCGCCGAGATCGTCGAGGCGCACGACATCGCCTGGATCGGCCCCAAGCCCGAGCATATCCGCACCATGGGCGACAAGGTCGAGGCCAAGCGCACCGCGGGCGCGCTCGGCCTGCCGCTGGTCCCCGGCTCGGCCGGCGCGGTCAGCGATTTCGACGAGGCGCGCCAGATCGCGCAGGAGATCGGCTACCCGGTGATCATCAAGGCCGCCTCGGGCGGCGGCGGACGCGGGATGAAGGTCTGCGAGAGCGAGGACATGCTCGAGACGCTGATGCGCCAGGCGGGCAACGAGGCCAAATCGGCCTTCGGCGACGCCACGGTCTATATCGAGAAATATCTCGGCAATCCGCGCCATATCGAGTTCCAGATCCTGGGCGATGGCCAGGGCAATGCAATCCATCTGGGCGAGCGCGACTGCTCGCTCCAGCGCCGCCACCAGAAGGTGCTCGAGGAAGCGCCTTCCCCCGTGCTGGGCGAGGAAGACCGCAACCGGATGGGCGATATCTGCGCCAAGGCGATGGCCGACATGGGTTATCGCGGCGCGGGCACGATCGAATTCCTGTGGGAAGACGGCGAGTTCTACTTCATCGAGATGAACACGCGGCTGCAGGTCGAGCATCCGGTCACCGAGATGATCACCGGGATCGATCTGGTGCGCGAGCAGATCCGCATCGCCGAAGGCAAGCCGCTCTCGATCACGCAGGACGAGGTCGAGTTCAAGGGCCACGCGATCGAGTGCCGGATCAACGCCGAGGATCCCTTCACCTTCGCCCCCAGCCCCGGCGATGTGACCTATTACCACGCCGCCGGCGGCATGCATGTCCGCGTCGATAGCGGGCTCTATGCCGGTTACCGGATCCCGCCCTATTACGACAGCATGATCGCCAAGCTGATCGTCTATGGCCGGACCCGCGAGAAATGCATCATGCGGCTGCGCCGTGCGCTCGACGAGATGGTGATCGAGGGCGTCAAGACCAGCATCCCGCTGCATCAGGCGCTGCTGGCGCAGGAGGATGTCCTGAGCGGCGATTATTCGATCAAATGGCTCGAGGACTGGCTCAAGGAACGCGAGGCCTGACGGGGTCTCGGGCGCTCAGTCGAAACGGAAGCCCGCTTCCTCGGCCTCGGCGATCGCCTCGGCGCCGGTCAGTCGGGGATGATCGCCGGCGACCGTGCACCAGGCGGCGCGCTCGTCGATAAAGATCTCGCGCTCGATCGGGAATTGTGCGGCATCGGCAAACAGGCCGGCGAGGAAGCTGCGGTTTCCGGTGGGCACAAAGCGATACCACAGATTGCTGCCGCAGACCGTGCAGAAGGCGCGCTCCGCCCATTCGCTCGAACGGAACCGCGCGATCGCGGCCTCGCCGGTAAGCGTGAACTCCGCACCGCTCAAAGCCGCGTAGAAGGCCCCGCCCCAGCGACGGCACATGGCGCAATGGCACAGCTCCACCTGGCGCTTGGGATGGTCGAGAACGATGGTGACGCTGCCGCACAGGCAATGTCCCGAGATGCTGTCGCTTGCGCCTTTCACAAGGCTAGCCGAGCGGCACGCCCGGCTGGTTCTTGCTGGTGCGGATCGTCAGCGAGGTCTTGACGCTGGCGACATTGGGCGCCGGGGTCAGCTTGCTGGTGAGGAATTCCTGGAAGCGCTGCAGATCCTCGCTCACGATCTTGAGGATGAAATCGATCTCGCCATTGAGCATGTGCACCTCGCGCACCTCGGGCAGATCGGTCATCGCCGCCTCGAACTCGCGCAGATCGGCTTCTGCCTGGCTGCGCAGGCTGACCATGGCGAAAACGGTGATCGAGAAGCCCAGCTTGGCGGGGTCGAGATCGGCGTGATAGCCGCGGATCACGCCGAGTTCTTCCAGTGCGCGGACCCGCCGCAGACAGGGCGGCGCGGTGAGACCGACGCGATGGGCAAGCTCGACATTGGTCATGCGACCGTCGTCCTGCAATTCCGCCAGCAGGCGTCGATCGATAGTGTCGAGGTTTGCCATTCTACGAGCCCCCAATTCCGGCCGGCGCGACAGGTTTCGCTGCAAGTGCGAAAGCTTGTGCCGCGGCCACGCGCGTTCTGCTAATAATGTTGTTCTTGCCAGCAATTGTCCCGCTTTGCAACGCGGCCGCAACTTTGTGTTCAGCCTGTTCGTTACACAGATATGAAGGCATAGGTGAGAGGGCATCCGGGCCGCCGAAAAGCCCTTCGAACGCGGTCGCCACGGATGGCGTCGATCCCTTCGCATACCCCGGAGAACCATGCATTTCGACGACCGCCTTGCCACCGTTCTGCGCCATCGGGCGACCGGAGAACGGGCTGCGCGGACGCAGTATCGCCAGCTGCTCGATCTGCTGGGCGATCCCGCGGGCGGACGCGATGACAGCCTGGAGGCCGCGGCTTACCTGCGGCTCGATGCGCTGGGCGCGCTGATCCCGTTCCGCGAGCGGGCACGGATCGTCGAGAGCGACGGAATCCGGATCCGCAGCCCGCGACTGGTCGAATGGCTGGCCGAGGCGGAGCCCGACGTCGCCGCCGCCGCGCTGTCGCGGGCGCGGCTGAGCGAGGCGGAATGGGCGCAGACCATTCCCGAGCTCCCGATCCGCGCGCGCGGCTTCCTGCGCCATCGCCGCAATCTTCCCCAGCGCGCGGTCGCGATCCTCGACCGGCTTGGGGTGAGCGATCGCGGCCTGCCGCTCCCCGAACGCGCCGAGACGCCGGCCCCCGTGCCTCCGCTCGCGCAGCCCGCGCCGGCTCCCGTCCCAGCCCCGGCCCCAGCCCCCGCCAACGACACGAGTCCGCGGACTTCCTCTCCCGAGGACGACAGCGGGATCGCCGCGCTGGTCCGCCGGATCGAGGCGTTCAACAAGGCGCGCTCGCCCGGCGGGGCCGCCGTCGCCCGCGAATCGGCGCCGCAATTGCCGCTGGATCGCGAGCCGCGCGACGGGTCGCGGCGGCGCAGCGAGCGGTTCGCCTTCGCCACCGATGTCGATGGCAAGATCGAATGGGCCGACCCGCCGATCGCGCCCATGGTGGTCGGCACCGATCTGGTGCGCGGTCAGGAGCGCTCGGCGCTCGGGCCGCAGGGCGCCTTCGCCAACGCGTTCTTCAACCGCCAGCCGCTGCGCGAGGGGCCGGTCGAGCTGGCCGGAGCCGAGCGGATCGCGGGCAGCTGGCTGGTCGACGCGACCCCGCGTTTCACCCGCGCCGACGGGCGCTTCACCGGCTATGTCGGGCGCTTCCGCCGCCCCGCGGATACCAGCGCGCAGGACCGGGCCGAAAGCGAGGCCGACCGGATCCGCCAGCTGCTCCACGAATTGCGCACCCCGGTGAACGCGATCCAGGGCTTCGCCGAGGTGATCCAGCAGCAATTGTTCGGCGCGACCCCGCACGAATACCGCGCGCTCGCCGCCGCGATCGCAGGCGACAGCGCGCGGATGCTGGCGGGTTTCGACGAGCTCGACCGGCTGGTCCGGCTCGAGGGCGGGGTGCTCGATCTCGAGCCCGGGAGCAGCGATTTCGCCGCGATCCTGCGCAAGCAGATCGAGCAGCTGCAGACGGTGCTGTCGTCGCGGGTCGCACGGCTGGAATGCGACTGGTCGCTCTCCAGCGCCCCGATCGCGCTCGAGAAGCAGGACGCCGAAATGCTCGCCTGGCGGCTGCTCGCCACCATCGCCGCGACCACCGGCGCGGGCGAGCGGATCGTGCTCGAGCTGGGCCAGGACGATGGCCAGCTCTCGCTGCGCTGCGCCCTGCCCGCCACGCTGGCGGCGGCGACCGATATCTTCGCGACGCAGAACCGCCCCAGCGGCGGCGCGCTGAGCCCCGGGATCTTCGGTGCGGGCTTCTCGCTGCGGCTGGCGCGCGCCGAAGCGCGGGCCACGGGCGGCGAGCTGGCGCGCGATGGCGAGGCGCTGGTGCTGACCCTGCCGCTCTTGACCGGCGCGGCCGTGCCACCTAGCCGGGTGGATGCCCCCGACCGCGCGACGGGATGATCGGGCCGCGGGGCATGGGGGGCGTAGCGCATTGCCGGATTCACTGCTCTCCCCCCCGCCCGCGCACGCCAAGGCGCGCTTCGAACCCGGCTTCGGCCAGCGCTCGCTGCTGACGGTCGACACCGAAGAGGAGTTCGACTGGAACGGCGATTTCGACGCGCACAATTACGGGCTGGAGCAGTTTCGCGCGCTCGAGCAATTCCAGCAATTCGCCGAGGGGCTTGGCGTTTCGCCGGTCTATCTGATCGACTGGCCGATCGCGCAATCGCCGCGCGCGCGAGACATTCTGGGCGATGCGGTGCGGCGCGGGACCGCCGAAATCGGCATCCAGCTCCACCCCTGGGTCAATCCCCCGCACGATGAAGAGGTCAATCCCCACAACAGCTTCGCGGGCAACCTTCCCGCCGAACTCGAACGCGAAAAATTCATGCGGCTGCGCGATGCGATCGCGACCCATTTCCACTGTCATCCGCAAATCTACCGCGCCGGGCGCTACGGGGTCGGCCCGCACACCGCGCAGCTGCTCAAGGACGCCCGGGTGGCGATCGACAGCTCGGTCCGGTCGCGCTTCGATTACAGCGCGGTCCACGGGGTCGATTTTTCGCGCCACCCGCTCGACCCCTATTGGGTCGATGCCGAACGCCGGCTGCTCGAACTGCCGCTCACCACCGTCTACTGGGGACTGCTGCGCAAACAGGGGCAATGGCTCCACCCGCGCGCCTCGGCCTATCCGCTGGTCAACGGTCTGCTGTCGCGCCTCGCGCTGCTCGAGAAGATCGCGCTCACCCCGGAGGGCGTGACCCGCGACGAGGCGCTGCGCGGGATCGATATCGCGCTCGACGACGGGCTGCCGCTGCTGGTGCTCAGCTTCCACAGCCCCTCGCTGATGGTGGGCAAGACGCCCTATGTGCGCAGCGAGGAGGATCTCGATGCGCTCTACGACTGGCTGCGGGCGATCTATGCCTATCTCGAACTGCGCAGCGTGCGCCCGACCACGGTCGCCGAAATCATCGCCGGGGTGCAAGTGTGAACGCCTTTTGCTTGCCCTGCGCCGCGCCGCGGTATAACCGCCAGCCCGCTCATCCGGCATGTGCCCATCCGGCATGCTTGGGGCCTGTAGCTCAGCGGTTAGAGCTGGCCGCTCATAACGGCTAGGTCGCGGGTTCGAATCCTGCCGGGCGCACCGGATGGGGTGTGGCGAAGAGTATCCCAGTCGGGGAGTAGCGCAGCCTGGTAGCGCATCTGCTTTGGGAGCAGAGGGTCGCAGGTTCGAATCCTGTCTCCCCGACCAATCCTTTTGGAAATGCCGCCATCCTGCGGCGCTCCCACGCGCTCAGGCTATCGCCCCTCCCCCGCATGCCCTATCTGCGGTCGCGATGGACGCCCAAGCTCAGTATCGCTCCAAGCTCACCACCCCCGAAGCGGCGGTGGGCGCAATCCGCTCTGGCGCAAACGTCGCGATGGCCATGGCGGTCGCGCAGCCGCCGGCGCTGCTGACCGCGCTTGCCGAGCGGGTCGAGAGCGGCGGGCTCGAGCGGCTGAAACTGTGGTATTTCCATTCGATGGAGCACGCCGCCCGCACCATCCTGCGCTACGATCTGCTCGACCGGGTGCGCCCGCACTGCATGTTCCTGACCCGCATCGAACGCGGCATCATCCGGCGCGCCGCGGCGGACGGACGGCCGGGGATCGAATTCGTGCCGGTGGCCTTCAGCGAATCCTCGAAGCTGCTCTCCGAGGATATCGCGGTCGACACATTCGTCACCGCGGTCTCGCCGATGGACCGGCACGGCTGGTTCACCTTCGGGACGGGCAATGACTACGCCAGCACGGTCGCCCGTTCCGCCGGGCGGCTGGTGGTCGAGGTCAATCCCGAGATGCCGCGCGTGTTCGGGGACTCGCTGCTGCACATCTCCGAGGTCGATGCCATCGTCGAACACGAGGCTCCGCTGGCCGAACTCGCCTTCCCCGCGAGCACGCCGGAAGACGAAGCGATCGCCCGGACGGTCGCGGGGCTGATCGAGGACCAGTCCTGCCTGCAGATGGGGATCGGCACGCTGCCCAATGTGGTCTGCGCGATGCTCCACGATCACAAGGACCTGGGCATCCACACCGAACTGCTGACCCCGGGGCTCGCCGATTTGATCCGCAGCGGCGCAGTGACCAACCGCTGCAAGACCACCTATCCGGGCCGCAGCGTGTTCACCTTCGCGATGGGCGACCGCGGTTTCTACGATTTCCTCGACGACAATCCCGCGATCCACAGCGCCCCGGTGCAGGTGGTCAACGACCCGCGCCATATCGCCAAGAACGACCATGTGGTTTCGGTCAATGCGACGCTGCAGGTCGATCTGGGCGGGGCGTGCAATTCCGAACACCTGCTGGGGCGGCAATACAGCGGCTCGGGCGGGCAGCTCGATTTCGTCCGCGGCGCCGCGGCGTCGCGCGGGGGCAAGTCGATCATCGTGTGTCATTCGACCGCCAAGGACGGGACCGTGTCGCGGATCGTGCCGCGCCTCGACGGCCCCGTCACCGTGCCGCGCAACGACACGCAGATCGTGGTGACCGAATACGGGATGGCGGATCTGAAGGGTAAATCGCTCGCCGAACGCGGCAGAGCCCTGGTCGGGATAGCGCATCCCCGCTTCCGCGCCGGACTGGCCGAGGCGCTGGAACGCGACGCGCTGGCCTGAGCCGCACGGCGCTCTTGCATTTTCTTTAGGATATCCTAAATTAGCCTCCTCTAATGGAGCAGGCAATGCAGGACGACCCCGTCAATCCGTTCAGCCAGCACGCCGCAAAGGCGGTCGGGCTGCTCAAGGCCCTCGGCAGCGAGCCGCGGCTGCTGGTGCTGTGCTACCTCGCCGAGGCGGGCGAATTGTCTGCCGGCGATCTCACCACCCAGGTCGGGATCAGCCAGTCGGCGCTGTCGCAGCATCTGGCCAAGCTGCGCGAACAGGGCCTCGTCGCCACCCGCAAGGAGGCGCAGGCGGTGTTCTACCGCGTCTGCGACCCCAATGCCGAGCGAGTGCTGGCGCTGCTCCACGAACTGTTCTGTCCGGAACTCGGCCAGCCCGCCGCACCCGGCAACGCCCCCCAGACCAAGGAAGATTGACCATGGACCAGGATCCCAATCTCGCTCGGGCCACCGCCCAGGTGGAAGCCGTGCTGCGCGGCGAAATCCGCGCACCGCATGTCGAGGCCTTCTTCGACGAGCCGACCTTCACCGCCACCTATGTGGTCCACGACCCCATCACCAAGGACGCGGCGATCATCGACAGCGTGCTCGACTTCGATCACGCCTCGGGCCGGACGAGCTACGCATCCGCCGATGGCGTGGTCGCCTATGCCAAGCGCGAGGGGCTCAAGGTCAGCTGGCTGCTCGAGACGCATGCCCATGCCGATCACCTCTCGGCGGCGCCCTATCTGCAGGAAAAGCTCGGCGGCGAGCTCGCGATCGGTGCCGGGATCGTCACCGTCCAGACCGTCTTCGGCAAGATCTTCAACGAGGGCACGCGGTTCGCCCGCGACGGCTCGCAATTCGACCGGCTGCTGGTGGATGGCGACACGCTGACGATCGGCGATATCCCGCTGACCGCGCTCCATGTTCCGGGCCATACCCCTGCCGACATGGCCTATATCATCGGCGATGCGGTGTTCACCGGCGACACCATGTTCATGCCCGATTACGGATCGGCGCGCGCGGATTTTCCCGGCGGCGATGCCCGCCAGCTCTATCGCTCGGT
>JAHJWA010000080.1 GCA_018828205.1 Alphaproteobacteria bacterium | reverse complement strand
GCCCGCGGGGTGCCGACCACGGGGCGCGAGTCGCCCTCGGGAGCAGCGCGGGCGAGACGGGCGTCGAGCGCGGCAATGTCGGCGCGCATCGGGGCGAGGAAGCTCTCGGGATAGACCCCCATCCACAGCACCGCCGCCACGATCGGGCCGAGCATGACCCATTCGCGCAAGGAGAGGTCGGGCATGGCCGCGGCATCGGCGTTTTTCTGCGGTCCGAAGGCCACGCGGCGGTAGAGATAGAGCATATAGGCCGCGCCCAGGATGATGCCCGTGGTCAGCACCAGCGTCGCCCAGGTCGACACCTGATAAACGCCCGCGAGCGCGAGGAATTCGGCGACGAAGCCGCTGGTGCCCGGCAGGCCGATGCTGGCCATGGTGAAGAACAGGAAAAACAGCGCATAGCGCGGCATGTTGATCGCCAGACCGCCGTAGCGGTCGATCTCGCGCGTGTGCAGCCGGTCGTAGATCACGCCGACGCAGAGGAACAATGCGCCCGAGACCAGCCCGTGGCTGAGCATCATGATCATCGCGCCCTCGAGCCCCTGAACGTTGAAGGCGAACAGGCCGGCGGTGACGATCGCCATATGCGCGACGGAGGAATAGGCGATCAGCTTCTTCATGTCGTGCTGCACCAGCGCAACCAGCGAGGTGTAGATCACCGCGATCATCGACAGCGCGAACACCAGCCAGATGAACTGTTCGGATGCCTCGGGGAACATCGGCAGGCTGAATCGGATGAAACCGTAGCCGCCCAGCTTGAGCAGCACGCCCGCGAGGATCACCGAGCCCGCGGTCGGCGCCTGGACGTGCGCGTCGGGCAGCCAGGTGTGCACCGGCCACATCGGCATCTTGACCGCGAAGCTGGCGAAGAACGCGAGCCACAGCCAGGTCTGCGCGCTGGGCGCGAAGTCGTACTGCATCAGCACCGGGATGCTGCTGGTGCCCGCGACATTGACCATCCACAGCATCGCGATCAGCATCAGCACCGAGCCGAGCAGCGTGTAGAGGAAGAATTTGTAGCTCGCGTAAATGCGGTTGTCCCCGCCCCACACACCGATGATCAGATACATCGGAATCAGGCCGGCCTCGAAGAAGATGTAAAACAGGAACATGTCCTGAGCGGCGAAGACGCCGATCATCAGCAGTTCCATGAACAGGAAGGCGGCCATGTATTCGCCGACCCGGCGAGTGATCCCCTGCCAGCTGGCGAGAATGCAGATCGGCATCAGGAAGACGCTGAGCATGATCAGCATCAGCGCGATACCGTCGATCCCGAGCGCATAGTCGAACACCGCGAAGAGCTCGGCGCGCTCGGTGAACTGCCACTGCGCGCCGCCCACGTCGTAATTGACCCACAAGAGCACACCGAGCGCGAAGTCGATCAGCGTCGCCACCAGAGCCACCATCCGCGCCTTGGGCGCCGATAGGAAAAGGCAGGCGATGCCGGCGATCAGCGGAACCAGCAGCATCAGCGAAAGGATCGGGAAATCCATCAGAACAGCACCCAGGTAATCGCGGCAATCAGGCCCAGGAGCATCACCAGCGCATAGCTATAGACCAGCCCGTTCTGAGCTCGCTTGGCGAGCACGCTGCCGCGCTGGACAACCCAGGCCGCACCATCGGGACCGAAGCGGTCGATCGTGCCAACATCGCCGATCTTCCAGAACTGGCGCCCGAACCAGAAGGCGGGCTTGACGAAGAGGGCGTTGTAGAGCTCGTCGAAATACCACTTGTTGTAGAAGAAGCGGTAGACCGGGCCGAGCTGTTGGGCCGCCTTGGCGGGGATCGAGGTGTCCTTGATATAGGCCAGCCAGGCGATCGCCAGACCGATCAGCATCACGATCGACGCAGCCAGTTTCACCAGCAGCGGCACTTCGTGCATCTCGTGGATCAACGCCACGTTGTAGAAGATCGAACCCTGCCAGAAACCGGCATCGTCGAGGAAGGCGTGGCTGAACACCCAGCCCGTGAAGATCGCGCCCAGCGTCAGCACCGCGAGCGGCACCAGCATCGAGAGCGGGCTCTCGTGCGGATGATAGCCCGCGGTGCCTGCCGCGTAATTGGGCGAGGGAACCGCGTGGCGTGCGTCGTGGCCGGCATCTTCCTGCACCGCGGGATTGTGGTCATCGGAATCGCCGTGACCCGCATGAACGGCGTGCTGGATGTGCTCGCTGTCGGCCCAGCGTGGCTTGCCCCAGAAGGTCAGGAACATCAGCCGCCAGCTGTAGAAGCTGGTCAGCAGCGCCGCGAAAGTGCCCATCCAGAAGGCGAAGCCGCCGAGTTCGGTGCCGCGCGCAAAGGCCACTTCGAGGATCGCGTCCTTGGAGTGGAAGCCGGCGAAGCCCGCGCCGAGCCAGTAGACCCCGACCCCGGTGATCGCCAGCGTACCCGCGAGCATCGCCCAGAAGGTGAAGGGGATTTCCTTACGCAAAGCGCCGTAATAGCGCATGTCCTGCTCGTGATGCATGGCGTGGATGACGGACCCTGCGCCGAGGAACAGCAGCGCCTTGAAGAAGGCGTGGGTGAAGAGGTGGAACATCGCCGCGCCGTACGCACCGACGCCGGCGGCGAAGAACATGTAGCCCAGCTGCGAACAGGTCGAATAGGCGATGACCCGCTTGATGTCCCACTGGGTGGTTCCGACCGTCGCCGCGAATATGCAGG
>JAHJWA010000079.1 GCA_018828205.1 Alphaproteobacteria bacterium | reverse complement strand
TAGATCCGCGCCGACAGAACGTGCGCGGGCTCGTGTCCCTGCTCGCTGCACCAGGCCTCCCCGCGGTCGACCAGCTTTCTCGTGCTGTCGATCATCTGCAGGGCACTGGGGACGAAGGCAGCGTGTAGCGATAGCGGCATGGATCGGCTCCCGATTGGTCGCGATCTCCTTAGCGGCTCTTGCGCGTGCGCCAAGCAATTCGGCGGGAGGAATGTCCGATGCCTTTCGCGTGGGCCTGGGGCCGCTTCAGCCCACCACGCGCAGCTGCGGGCTGGCGGGATCGCCCGGCGGACGCGCATCGAACGGGATCATCGCCAGCGAGCGGTCGCGGCCGGCATCCTTGGCCGCGTAGAGCGCCCGGTCGGCGCGCTTCATCGCGCTGGCGAGCGATTCTCCTTCGCGCAATTGCGCGATCCCCGCGCTGGCAGTGACCGTGGTGGCGAGGCCCGAGACATCCTCGATCACCGCGCTGGTTACCCGCCGGCGCGCCTTCTCCGCCAGGCTCTGCCAGTCCTCGCCATAGAGCAGGACGACGAACTCCTCGCCGCCGAGGCGCGCGGCGAAGACATTCTCGCCCTTCAGCCCCCTGCCGATCGCGATCAGCACCTCGTCGCCGACATCGTGGCCGTAGCGGTCGTTGATCCGCTTGAAATGATCGCAATCGATCAGCGCCACGCCATGGGGGCGTCCGCGCTTGCCTTCTTCGTAATGGCGCAACAACCCGCGCCTGTTGGCGAGACCGGTGAGCGGGTCGGTGGCGATCGCGAGCGTTGCCGCCTCGACCTCTTCCAGGGCGGCGTCGCGCTGGCGCCGGAAGTCCATGAAGCCGTCGACCACGCCCATCGAGGTGACGATGAATTCCAGCACCAGAGCGGCGAGCACCGCGGTGGTCCAGAAGTCGACTTCGACCCCGGTGACGATCTCGTGCACCAGCAAGTAGATACCGACCGCGACGCCGCCCGACCAGGCGACCGCCTGGAAAGTCGCCGCGCGGCTTCCGACCGATATGGCCCTGGCCAGGCCGAAGACGATGATCGCGATCAGCACCAGCAGCCCCATCTCGGGGACATTGGTGAGGATCGGCGCATGCGGGACCAGCGGGATGATTCCCGCCAGGATCAGACCGATGGGAAGGACCGCGCGCAGGAGCCGGCGGGTGCGATCGAGCAGATATCTGCGTTCGATGTAGGAGGCGAGAAAGGGTCCGGCGACCGCGATGCTCAGCGTGTTTGCAACCCCGCCGATGAGCTTGGCCTCGCCTTCGGACAACCCGATCGGAAGCTGCGGCGACATGAACATCAGCGCCATCAGCCCGATCATCGCGGTGCGGGCCGAGAGCCAGAGCAGGAAGGGGCGCCGGACCACCGGGAACAGCGCCAGCGTGATCATGACGAAAATCGCCGCGGTCGCCAGAAAGGCGCCGAAGGTGATGCTCGCCCCATCCATGACGATCTACTGCGCTCCCCCTGCGGCATTTCTCCGGCGCGATTGCCGGAACCCAGCCGTCCCCCAGACTACCCCACCATACCTGTCGCGAGAGTCAAGAGAACTGGTTACTATCGGGTGAGCAAAGGCTCTCGCCGGCGAACCGCTTCAACGCGGTCCGCCGGCTGGATTCCTGGTCAGCGAACGCGCGGGCCGCCGAAGGGAAGCGGGGGCGGAGGCCGGCGCGAACCGCGAGGCAGCTGTGCCTGATAGGCGCGGCCGCAATGTTCGACGCAATAGGGGAAGCCGGGGTTAACCGGCGTGCCGCAGAAGTGAAAATCGGGTTCGCCCGGATGCCCCATCGGCCAGCGGCAGACCTTCTCGCTCAGATCGAGCAGGCTGGTCTTGTCGGCGATCTCGGGGCTTGGCTTGGCCGGTACCAGCCGGCGCGGCGGAGCCGGAGGAATCGGCGGCTGCTGGTCGCCCGGACCCTGGCGCAGGAAGCCGCCGGGTCCGACGGAGACGATCTTGGGCATGTTGGCAGCACGATTGGGCAGGGGCTGCGAATGGCTCGACGAGGAATCGGCGGCGGGTTCGGCTTCGGGCTCGGGCTGGCGCGCGGTCCCGGGTGTCGGGGGCGGGGCGCTCGGTGCCGGCGCGGGGGCAGCTTCGACAGGCGGCGCATCCGCGCGGACCTGAGGTTTCTTGGCCGCCGGCTTCGCGGCGGGCTTGACCTTCTTTACGACAGCAGCCTTCTTCTCGGCCGCCTTGACCGGGGATGGGCGCGCCTTGAGCCCGAGGCGATGCGCCTTGCCGATCACCGCATTGCGGCTGACCCCGCCCAGCTCGTCGGCGATCTGGCTGGCGGTCGAGCCGCCTTCCCACATCTTCTTCAAGGTCGCGATGCGTTCGTCGGTCCAGCTCATTCAGATCATTCCATTTTGCATAAGCGCCCGGCAGGTTGCGCGGAAGCGTGCTTGTCAGCGGGGCTGCATCGACGTAGGCGCGCGCCCATGGCCGATCAAGTCCCGAACTCCGCCCCGGACACGGCAGGCGCCGCGCCCTCCCTCATCGAGAGCGGTGGCGGCAGCGCAGGACCCCGGTTCGCGCCGCACGGTCAGCCGGTGATCACCGGCATCAACCGCATCGGGCTGTGGAGCCTCTATATTAAGGAGGTCCGCCGGTTTCTCAAGGTGCAGACCCAGACAATCTGGGCGCCCGCGGTGACCACGCTGCTGTTTCTGGTCATTTTCACCGTCGCGCTGGGGCGCGGCGGGCGTGAAGTGCTGGGCGTTCCCTTCGCCCATTTCGTCGCCCCCGGGCTGATCGTGATGGGGATGATGCAGAATGCCTTCGCCAACTCCAGCTTCTCACTGCTTTCGGGCAAGATCCAGGGCACGATCATCGACCTGCTGATGCCGCCGCTCTCCGAAGGTGAGCTGATGACCGGCATCGTCGCCGCCGCGATAACCCGCGCGCTGGCGGTGGGCTGCACCGTCGCGTTGGCCATGGCGCTCTACCCCGGGGTTCGGCTGCATGTCGAAAGCCCCTGGGCGATCGTGTGGTTCGGGGTGATGGGATCGGCGATGCTGGCGTTGATGGGGCTGCTGGCCTCGATCTGGGCGGAGAAATTCGATCACAACGCCGCCGTGACCAACTTCGTCATCGCGCCGCTGAGCCTGCTTTCGGGCACTTTCTACGTGCTCGACAACCTCGCGCCGCTGTTCCAGACGATCAGCCGCTTCAACCCGTTCTTCTATGTGATTTCGGGGTTTCGCTACGGCTTCCTGGGGCAAAGCGACATCGGCGAAGGCGTCCAGGCGATCGTCTGGGCCGGCGCGGGGCTCGCGGCGTTCAATCTGCTGCTGACGCTATTGTGCTACCGGCTCCTCAAATCGGGCTGGAAGATCAAGAGCTGAGGTTCGCGGCTTGGCTGCGGTCGTCGCGAGCGCGAACCCTCAGTGGGTAAGCGAGCGACGGACACGGTAGCGTCCGTCCTCGAACTGGTCGAACATCTGGTCGACCTCGGGATGCTCGACCGGGCCGCCCAACGAATCGCTCACCAGGTTCTGCTGGCTGACATAGGCAGTGTAGCTCGACTCGTCGGTTTCGGCGAAGAGGTGGTAGAACGGCTGGTTGCGGTCGGGCCGAATTCCCTCGGGTATCGAATCATACCATTCCTCGCTGTTGGCGAAGACCGGATCGATGTCGAAGATCACCCCGCGGAAATCGAACATGCGGTGACGCACGACATCGCCGATGGCGAAGCGGGTGCGGGCCAGCTGGGGCGCATCGATGGTGCGGCCGGCTTGGGGCGAAAAGAATTGGGCGCGATCCATGAGAACGAGGAATATGGGGTGCCGCGCGCGCGTGACAAGTAACCGGGTGGTTACCATCCCCCGTTTTGCATGGTCGCAGCCCATATTTCGGCTTGCTCCGCTCCGGACCTTGGGCTAGGCGCGCGGCTTCCCAACGACCGGGAGGCGGGCTTTGTCTCGCCAATGTGCGCCCAATGGCGATGCGGAGAGGTGCCGGAGTGGTCGAACGGGGCAGTCTCGAAAACTGTTGAGCGCGCAAGCGTTCCGAGGGTTCGAATCCCTCCCTCTCCGCCACTAGCCTTTCCAGGCCGATCCGATCCCGACCGAAATGGGCTAAAAAGCTTTACAATTAGGGGGTTTCTGACTTCTATGCCGTCCGTCTCCATCCACCCTTATCCGAATGCAAGTTGGGGTAGATTGGGGGTAATGTGATTGTAGATGGGGGGTATCGGATGCTCACGGACAAGGCAGTGCGCGCTGCAGATGTGAGAGGTAAGGCCTACAAGCTAACCGACAGTCGCGGCCTCCATCTTCATGTGTCAGCGAAGGGCCACAAGAGCTGGCGATACAAATACCGCTTCGACAAGAAGGAGCAGTTGCTCACCTTGGGCGCTTACCCCGAGGTCTCGCTAGCGGATGCACGTGAAAAGAGGGACGAGGCGAAGAGGATACTACGAGAAGGTCGCGACCCCCGGCATGCCGCGAGGCGAGGTCGACTCCTAGGCGAAAGCAATTCGGCCAAATCGTTCGAAGTTGTCGCACGCGAATGGCACGCACTCCAACTCCCACGCTGGAAGCCAGTCCACGCCAACGATGTCATCACTAGCCTTGAGCGCGATGTGTTCCCGCATCTTGGTGCCATGCCGCTGGCC
Source organism: Alphaproteobacteria bacterium (assembly GCA_018828205.1). Lineage (GTDB taxonomy): Bacteria > Pseudomonadota > Alphaproteobacteria > Sphingomonadales > Sphingomonadaceae > Qipengyuania. The sequence continues at coordinate 863 of JAHJWA010000079.1, read as the reverse complement.
GAAATCGACAAGCCCACACTCCTCACGATTTTGCGCAAAGTCGAGAATCGCGGCGCGATCGAAACTTCGCGCCGCATCAAGCAGCGCGTGGCTGCGATTTACCGGTACGCCAATGCCGAGGGTGCGAAGGTCGAGAACCCTGCTTTGGATATCAACGACGCGCTGAAGCCACTGCCGCCATCGAAGCGATATCCAGCGTTGATCACGGTCGCCGCAATCTGCACGTTGATGGGGGATATCGACCGCGCCGGCGCCTCGCCCGTTAACCGGCTTGCCGCTCGCTTTCTTGCTTTGACCGCGCAACGGCCTGGCATGGTGCGTTTCCTAGAATGGGTAAATATCACCGGCGTCGACTGGGGCGATGTCGATGGCGATATCAGCAAGGCGCTGTGGACCGTGCCGGCGGAGAAGATCAAGCAGGAGTTGCATCTGCGCAGCGACGAGGCGTTTACCCATCCCGTTCCATTGTCGGTGCAGGCGGTAGAAACGCTGCGAGGGGTTCGCTGGCTTACCGGAAGATCTCCGTTGGTTTTCCCCGGCGCACGCTCTGGACTCTCACCGATCAGCGAGAACGCCATTGGTTATCTTTACAACCGAGAAGGCTACAAAGGTCGGCATGTACCGCACGGATGGCGGTCAAGTTTTTCGACCATTATGAACGAGCAGGCCGAGCGGGAAGTCGGTACTGACGTCCGTCTGCTGGCTGATCGGCTAATCATCGACCTCATGTTGGCGCATACGCCCAAGGGCATGAGTGCAACCGAGTTGCGGTATAATCGGGCAGCGTACATGGCTCGCCGACGCGAACTCGCGCAGCGTTGGGCGGATATCATCATGCAGGATGCGATCTCGGCGGTGGAGAT
>JAHJWA010000078.1 GCA_018828205.1 Alphaproteobacteria bacterium | reverse complement strand
CCTTCTCGAGCACCGGGGTCAGCGCCTTGCACGGCCCGCACCATTCGGCCCAGAAGTCGAGGATGACGAGTTTCGACATCGAGGGTTCGACCACTTCGGTGCGGAACCGGTCGACTGCCTTTTGTTCGTCGATGCTCAGAGCCATGCTCGCCACGTGCGCGTCCTTTCGAAAAGCGGGAATTTCCTGCGCCCCATGTGGGGCCTCGCGCGCCAATGTGAAGACCGGAGGCGGGAAGGACAAGGCGGCGATTTTTGCCTTGCGTGGCTGGGATACCGCTGCTAATCGCGCGCCTCCCACCGACGGTTCGACCGTTCGGAAGCGTCAGTGAGCGGGCGTAGCTCAGGGGTAGAGCACAACCTTGCCAAGGTTGGGGTCGGGCGTTCGAATCGCCTCGCCCGCTCCATTGACTTGCCGGAGACCAGCCCGATCCGGGTTCGGTCCGGCCCGGGACCGAACCCTTCCCGGTTCAGCTCTCCACAGCGAAGGTCAGGGCGGCGCGGCTCTCGAGCCGTTCGACCAGCTTCTTGCCCAGGAACGACCCCGGGGTGCCCACCCCGCCCTCGCCGGCATTCTCCAGCAGCGCCATGCCGGTTTCCGCGATCATCCGGCTGGTCGAGCCATAGCCCGGATCGTAGCGGCCCTTGACGGCGTAGCGGATCGCGCTGCCGTCGGGAAAATCGCCCACCAGCAGCACATCGTAGGAGCCGTTTTCGCGCTCCTCGGGCGTCGGGCCTTCGCCGGGCTTGGGCGGCTTCGCGCCGAACGGGTTCTTGAGCAGCGCGACCATCGCATCGGCCGCCTTCTTGCCCGCCTCGCCGGGGCTGGTGAGCACCATCTCGTCGTAGCGGAAATCCTTGCCATAGCGGTGGCCGAGCAGGAAATTGGTGCGGTGGACGTTCTTGGTGTTGATCGCCGCCATCACGAAGGGCGCTGCCCATTTGCCCAGATCCTCTTCGTAATGCGGCATCATGCCCGAGGGCTGGTCGGGCCCTTCGAACCCCGGCGTCAGCGCGAAGGGCGAGCGCAGCAGGCCGATGATCTTCGGGTTGGTCGCGGCGGCCTTCATCGTCGCCCCAAGGCTGGCTGCGGTGCCGCCCGAGAAGGTCCCGTTCATCGAGCGGACGCGGCCGCGGATGGTCGGGGCGGGCGTGCCGCGGGTGGCCAGCGCGTGCTCCTGCAGCATCAGGACGCCCAGATCGAAGGGGATCGAATCGAAGCCCGAGGAGAAGCAAATCCGCGCGCCGCTGGCTTTCGCGGCCTCGTGGTGGAGGTCGATCTGCTCGCGCATCCAGGCCGGCTCGCCGCACAGATCGGCATAATCGGTGCCGGTCTCGACGCAGGCGGCGACCAGCGCATCGCCATAGAGCTGGTAGGGGCCCACGGTGGTCAGCACGACGCGGGTGCGGTTGCACATCGCGACCAGCTCCGCCTTGCTGTCGGCGTCGGCTACCACCAGCGGGGTGCCGGCCGGAGCGCCGATTTCGTCGCGCACGGCCTCGAGCTTGGCGAGGCTGCGCCCCGCCATCGCCCATTTGGGCGCGTCGGACCCGCTGCCGTATTCGCGAAGAAAATGCTCCGCCACCAGCCGCCCGGTGTAGCCCGTGGCTCCGTAGACAATGATATCGAATTCGGCACTGGCTTTGGTCATGTCGCTCTCCTGCTGCGCGCAGAATGCGCGCGCGCGCAGGCGCTGTCAAAACCGCAGCGTCACGGCGGGCTCCGGCAATTAACTATTCCCTTCGAGGCCTTAACCTTTAAGAACCGTGCGGGGCGAAGGAGGGCAGGGGTTGCAGAGACAGATCGCAGGGGCCGTGGGGCTGTCGCTGACGCTGGCTGCGTGCGCGACGCCGACTGGTCTCGATACCGCTTCCGAGCCGACAATCGCCGTTCCGCAATCATGGGTTGCCGATCCGGCACCGGTTGCCATCGACACGGCGCAATATTGGACCCTGCTGGGCGACCCGCTGATCACCGATCTGGTCGGTCTAGCGATCGTCGAGAACCGCGATCTCGCCATCGCCGCGGCGCGGCTGGCGCAGGCGAGGGCCGGTCTGCGCCAGGCCCGCGCCGGCTACCTTCCCCGGGTCGACGGCAATGCCGGGGTCCAGCGCGATTTCGGCGATTTCGCCGATGATGATTTCGGACTTTCGCTGGGTGCGGACGTGCAGTGGGAAATCGATCTGTTTGGCAGGATCGGCTACAATGTCGCAGTGTCGCGCGCGGAGCTCGCCGCTGCGGGATACGCGCTGGGCGATGTGCAACGGCTGATCGTCGGGCAGGTGGCGCAGATCGCGGTGTCCGCGCGGGGCAGCGCGGTCCGGCTGGGAATTGCGCGTGAGACGCTCACCATCCAGGACGACAATCTCCAGATCGCCGTGTGGCGCCGCGAGGCGGGACTGGTTTCCAGCCTCCATG
>JAHJWA010000077.1 GCA_018828205.1 Alphaproteobacteria bacterium | reverse complement strand
TCGAAAAATCCAAATCCGGTGGCGCTGGACGGGTCATTATGGCTATGGGGCGCACGAAAGCTCCGCGCCCGAAGGATGAATTCGACCCGACAATGCCGATTTCGCTGACGCTCTTTACCCTTGCCGGCCTGCCCTTCGTCGCCGCCCTCCTTATCGCCATTCTCGCCGATCGCGGCCGGGCGATCCATTCGGGCATCGCCGCTGGCACCAGCGCGCTGGGTTTGGCGCTCACGCTCTCGCTCGCGGGCCAGGTGCTGGCCGGCGACGAGGTCGCGGTCTCCGCCGCCTGGGTTCCGGCGATCGGGCTCGACTTCTCGCTGATGATGGACCCGCTGGGGCTGATGTTCGCCGGGCTGATCCTTGGGATTGGCCTGCTGGTGATGGTGTTCGGCCATTACTATCTGGCCAAGGGCGAAGCGACCGGCCGGTTCTTCGCCACGCTGATGCTGTTCCAGGGCTCGATGCTGGGGATCGTGCTCTCGGGCAACGTCCTCCTGCTGCTGGTGTTCTGGGAACTGACCAGCCTGTCCTCCTTCCTGCTGATCGGCTTCTGGCGCGACAAGCCCGAGGCGCGGCAGGGCGCGCGGATGGCGCTGGCGATCACCGGGGGCGGCGGTCTCGTGCTGATCGCGGGCATGATCCTGCTCGGCGTGGTGGCGGGCTCCTTCGACCTGATGACGATCCTGCAGAGCGCGGATGTGGTCCAGGCCTCGCCGCTCTATCCGGCGATCCTCGGGCTGATCCTGATCGGCTGTTTCACCAAATCGGCGCAGTTCCCGTTCCACTTCTGGCTGCCCCACGCGATGGCGGCGCCCACCCCGGTCAGCGCCTATCTCCACTCCGCGACCATGGTGAAGGCGGGCGTCTTCCTGCTGGCGCGGCTGTGGCCGGTGCTCGCCGGGACCGAACTCTACACCGTGATCGTCACCAGCGTCGGGCTGTTCACGATGCTGTTCGGCGCTTGGGTCGCGCTGTTCCGCCACGATCTCAAAGCCATCCTCGCCTATTCGACGATCAGCCAGCTCGGCCTGCTGGTGATGCTGCTGGGCTTCTCGCTCGAGGCCGCGGCGGTGGCGGCGGTGCTGCACATCCTCAACCATGCCGCCTTCAAGGCGGCGCTGTTCATGACCGCGGGCATCGTCGACCACGAGGTCGGCACCCGCGATATCCGCAAGCTCGGCGCACTCGCCAAGGTCATGCCGGTGACCGCGCTCGTCGGCACCGTCGCGGCGCTGGCGATGGCGGGCATCCCGCCGCTGGGCGGCTTCATCTCAAAGGAGATGATGCTCTACGAGGCGCTCAATATCTCGCTGTTCGGCCTGCCCTGGCTGGTGCCGGTGGTGGCGACGATCGCGGCGACGCTGTCGGTGGGCTATTCGCTGCGTTTCGCCGCGCATCTGTTCTTCGGCCAGAAGCGCGATGCCGAGGCGCATGCCAGGGCACACGACCCAAGTGCGGGGATGCTCGCTGCCCCGGTGGTGCTGATGAGCATCGCGGTGCTGCTCGGCCTCGCGCCGATGCTGATCGCCGGAACGCTGGTCGCATCGGTCGCGGGCGCGGTGATAGGCGGCCCGGCCCCCGAAGTCGCGCTGTCGCTGTGGCACGGGCTCAACCTCGCGCTGGGGATGAGCGTGCTCGCGGTGCTGGTCGGCGCCGCTCTGCTGTGGCGCCACGCCGCACTGCTGCACCGCTACGCGGCCATGCGCCATGCCGACGCCAAGGCGCTGTTCGAGCGCGCGATGCGGCTCGCCGATCTGACGGTCCGCAGTCTGGTGGTGGCGGTGCATCGCCCCTCGCTGCAGCGGATGGTGTTTGCCGTCTTCGCGGTGGTAGTGCTTCTCGTGATCGAGGGCGCCAATGCCGGAAGCGGCGGGTTGACCGGTCCGCGCGAACTGCTCGAGGCGCCGCCGATCGCCGTGGTCGCCTGGCTGCTGCTGGTTTCGGCCACCATCGCGGTGCTGGTCGAGGGACGCCAGCGGTTCCGCGCGCTGATCTACATCAGCGTCATCGGCCTCGTCATCGCGCTGGCCTTCGTCCATTTCTCCGCCCCCGATCTGGCGCTGACCCAGATCTCGGTCGAGGTGGTGACGATCCTGCTGCTGCTGCTCGCGCTCAACCTGCTGCCCAAGCGGCCGGTGCTGCTCTCCAGCCCGACGCGGCGGATGCGCGACACCGTGCTCGCGGTGCTCGGCGGTCTCGGCGTCGGCGGGGCGGCCTGGGCGATGCTGACGCGCAATCCCAACGATCCGATCTCCGCCTTCCATCTCGACAACAGCTACAGCGGCGGCGGCGGCACCAATGTCGTCAACGTCACGCTGGTCGATTTCCGCGCCTTCGACACCATGGGCGAAATCATCGTGCTGGGGATTGCCGGTCTGGTCATCTACGCGCTGCTCGACACCACTTCGCGCGGCGCCGCCGGCGCGCGGCTGCGCTCGTGGCAGGAGGACATGCCGCATTCGCCCGAAAGCCATCCGGTGATGTTCGTGATGTCGACCCGCATCCTGCTGCCACTGGTGCTGGTGGCGGGAATCTTCATCTTCCTGCGCGGCCACAACGAGCCGGGCGGCGGCTTCATTGCCGGGCTGATCGTGGCGATCGCCTTCCTGCTGCAATATCTCGCCTCGGGCTTCGACTGGACCGATTCGCGCCGCCGGATCGGCGAGCATGTGCTGATCGCCTTCGGTGTGCTGGTGGCGGTGCTGACCGGGCTGGGAGCGCTGCTCTTCGAGGCCAATTTCCTGTCCACCGCCTTCGACTATTTCACCCTGCCACTGGTGGGCGAATTCGAGCTGGCGACCGCCATGCTGTTCGATCTCGGGGTGTTCTCGGTGGTGCTCGGCGCGGTGATGCTGGCGCTGGCGCAGCTCAGCCATATCGCCAAGCGCGCCGCCCGCGCGCACGCCGCGCAGGAAGCCGAGCAACGGGAGCAGGACTCGTGATCAGCCTCGAATTCCTCGTTGCCAGCGCGATCGGCGTGCTGGTCGCGGGCGGGATCTATCTGACCCTGCGCGGCCGCACCTTCCAGGTCGTGCTCGGGCTGACGCTGTTCTCCTATGCGGTGAACCTGTTCCTGTTCGCCTCGGGCCGGCTGGTCGTCGGCCGGGCGCCGATCTGGTCGAAATCGGTCACCGACTACGCCGATCCGCTCCCGCAGGCGCTGGTGCTGACCGCGATCGTGATCACCTTCGGGATGACCGCGCTGGCGGTGATCCTCATGCTGCGCAGCTTCCTCGAGACCGGCAGCGACCAGGTCGATGGCGCGCCCTGCGACAATGAACCCGCCGCTGATCGGGCCGATGATCGGGCCGATGATCGGGAGGACGCTGCGTGAACCTCGCCGTGCATCTCGCCATCGCCCCGATCGTGATCCCCGCGCTGGCCGCGCCGCTGGCGCTGCTGGTGATGCGGCGCAGGCGCCGGCTCGGCATCACCATTTCCTTCGCCTCCTGCTTCGCCATGCTGGCCGCTGCGCTCGGTCTGCTGGTGCAGTCGCGCGACGGGATCATCCGCACCTATGAGCTGGGCGATTGGGAAGCCCCCTTCGGCATCGTGCTGGTGACCGATCGTCTCGCCACGATCATGCTGGTGCTGGCGGCGGTGATGGCCCTGCTGGCGCTGCTCCACGCGGTGCTGACCAAGGCCGACCGCGACGGCTGGCACTTTCACCCGCTGCTGCAGTTCCAGCTTCTGGGGCTCAACGGCGCTTTCCTGACCGGCGACCTGTTCAACCTGTTCGTGTTCTTCGAGGTGCTGCTGATCGCCTCCTACGGGCTGATGGTCCACGGCCAGGGGTCGGCGCGGCTCAAGGCCGGGGTGCAGTATGTCGTCGTCAATATCATCGGGTCGTCGCTGTTCCTGATCGCGCTGGGGCTGCTCTATGCGCTCACGGGCACGCTCAACATGGCGGACATGGGGCTGCGGATTGCCGCGATCGGGCCCGACGATCAGTGGCTGCTCCGCGTCGCCGCGCTGCTGTTGGTGAGCGTTTTCGCGCTCAAGGCGGCGCTGGTCCCGCTGCATCTGTGGTTGCCGCGCACCTATGCGGTCGCCACCCCGGCGGTCGCGGCGCTGTTCGCGATCATGACCAAGGTCGGGGTCTATTCGCTGATCCGCGTGGTGCCGCAGGTGCTGGGCGACGATGCCGGTTCGGCCGCCTGGGCGCCCGCACCCTACCTGCTTCCCGCGGCGGTCGTCACCGCGGTGGTGGGCTTCGCAGGCGTCTTCGTAGCGCGCCGCCTGTCCGAACAGGCCGCCTATGCGATCATCGGCTCGACCGGGACGCTGATGATCGCGGTCGCCGCCTGGCAGGTCGATACGCTGGGCGCGGCGCTCTATTACCTGGTCCATTCGACGCTGGCCGGCGCCGCATTGTTCCTGATCGCCGATGTCGTCGCACGGCGCCGCGCCAGTTTCAGCGACACGATCAGCTCCGGCCCCGCATTCTGCCAGCGGCAGGCGGTCGGCCTGCTGTTCCTCGCCGCCGCCATCGCGACAGTCGGCCTGCCGCCGCTCTCGGGCTTCATCGGCAAGCTGCTGATCATGGAATCGGTGGCCGACACCGCAAGCTGGGGCTGGGCCTGGACGGCGATCCTGCTGACCACGCTGGCGGGCGTGATCGGTTTCGCGCGCGCGGGCAGCGCGGTGTTCTGGAAGGAAGGCCCGGTCTCCGACGGCGCCGAGCCCGCGCATGTCTCCCGCTCCGACATGGCGGCTCCGGCGATAGCGATCCTGCTGCTGGCGGCGCTGTCCGTGGCTGCGGGCCCGGCGACCGCTTTGGGCAACGCCGCCGCCGCACAGGTCCTCGACGCGCCCGCGACCGCGCGCGCCGTATTGGGAGAGCGATGAGATGCGCCGCGTGATCCCTCACCCCGGCCTGTCGGTGCTGCTCGCGCTGGTATGGCTGCTGATGGCCAACAGCCTGTCCTTCGGGGCGCTGCTGATCGGTATCGTCATCGGCGTGCTGCTCCCGCTGTTCACCGCGCCCTTCTGGCCGCGCCGCCCCGACGTCCGGTTCCGCTACGGCATTCCCTATGTCCTGCTGGTGCTGTGGGACGTGGTGGTGGCCAATTTCGAGGTTGCCGCGATCATCCTGTTCCGCCGCAGCCGCGACCTTCACCCGCGCTGGCTGGTGATCCCGCTCGAGCTCGAGACACCCGAGGCGATCACGGTCTTCGCCGGGACGATCAGCCTCACCCCGGGGACGGTCTCCGCCGACGTCTCGGCCTGCGGCAAATATCTGCTGGTCCACGCGCTCGACGCCGCCGATCCCGATGCCGAGATCGCCCGGATCAAGCAGCGCTACGAGGCGCGTCTGAAAAAGGTCTTCGCATGATCGACTATGCAGTCATGTTCGGCTTCGGCTGCCTGGTGCTGGCCTTCGGGCTCAATCTGTGGCGGTTGCTGCGCGGTCCCACCGTGGGCGACCGCATCGTCGCGCTCGACACCATGGTCATCAACTCCATCGCGTTGATCGTGCTGACCGGCATCGCCACCAACAATGCGGTCTCCTTCGAGGCGGCGCTGCTGCTGGCGATGGTCGGCTTCATCGGCACCGTCGCCTATTGCAAATTCCAGCTGCGCGGGGACATCATCGAATGATCGACGCCGGTCTTCTCGAGGAAATCCTCACCAGCCTGCTGATCGTGGTGGGCGCGAGCTTCGCGCTGGTCGGCAGCTGGGGCCTGGTCCGCCTGCCCACGCTGATGGAACGGCTGCACGGCCCCACCAAGGCGACGACGCTTGGGCTTGGTGGCATCCTGCTGGGTTCGATCGCCTATTTCCAGCTCACGCAGGACGTCTGGTCGGCGCAGGAGCTGCTGGTCTCGATCTTCCTCTTCATCACCGCCCCGATCTCGGCGAACATGATCGCCAAGGTGCATCTGCACGGCGTGCGGCTGAAGGACGCGGAGACCATCGCGAGCCCCGCGGGCCGGCCGCCCCAATCGCCCGGCAAGGGCGACTGGGCGACCTACGAGGCACCGCACCGCGACACTCCGGTGGCGACCTCCGAGGACTAGCACAGCTGCGGGGGGCCGCCCGTCAGCCCGCTCCAGGCGCGAACCGCTCCCGCTCGGTCTGGCGTGCGATATGCGCGAGCGAGAACCAGAACACCGCGAACAACGCGATGCTGAAACCACCCGACCAGGCGAGCTTCTCCCAGCTGGGATCCTTCCAGTTGAAATAGGTCAGCTGGAACAGATTGAGCGCGACGATCCCGCGCAGCATCCATTCGACGTTCAATTTGTGCAGGATGTAGCTGCCCAGCGGCGCCATCAGCAGCACCACCGGATAGGCGCACAGCCAGGTGCGGATCTGGTAATCGGTGATGTCGCCGTCCCAGACGAAGCGATAGGCGGAGCCAAGCACGCTGATCGCCGCCATTACCATGATGCTCATATGGGTCGCGACTTTCTCGTCCATGCGAAACCGTGTCACCAGCATGGTGTAGAGCACGATGTCGGCACCGGTGCCGAACAGGCTGGCGCACATGCCGCCGGCGATCAGCACGCAGACGAGCAGCGCATGGTCGCCAGCGCCTCTGGCGCCGAGCACAAGCCGATCGCCGCGATGCCTGCTCGCGACATAGGCGAGCGCGAAGGTCATGATCAGGCTGAGGAACAGCGCCTGGATGATGAAGACCGGGATCCCCTGCAGCAGCGCCATCCCGAGCACGAAGCCGAGAAAGCTGACCGGCACGAACCAGAACAGCGGCGCATAGGCTGTCAGATCGCGGCCCTTGCGCGACAGGATCCAGATGCTCGCGCTGGTCATCCCCACCGACTGGATCATCAGGCTGAAATCGCGCGCCATCTCGCGCTCGATCTCGAAGAAGACGCTCAGCACCGGAAACGCCACCGCGCCGCCCCCCTCCGGCGTCAGCCCGGCGACGAAGGCTCCCAGCATCATGATCGCGGGATAGTGCCAATGATCGAGCAGAAAGGGGATCGAGCCGAGCAGCGCGAAGAGGACCGCCCACAGCAGCATCATGCCGCCATACCAGCCGCGGAATATCCGGCTCTCGAAGAACATCCCCGCCCATCCCTTCGCGATGCCGCGACACCCGCTGCGACATGATCCGGGGTTTACCGCAAAAGCCGCAGGCTGCAATCGGGCGACGCGACATCCGCGTCTTCGATAGCCAACGAAGGGTCGCCTGCTATGCGCAATGATGCGGGGCGCCACCGCGGCAATGGCCCACATGGGACGCGGAGCCTGGATATGATTGAAAAGTGGTGCCGCTTAGGTGACTCGAACACCTGACCCCATCATTACGAATGATGTGCTCTACCAACTGAGCTAAAGCGGCACAGAGCGGGCGCCTTAGTCGCAGCGGGCTCGGGTCGCAATGCCTGTTTGCGATCCCGGCGCGGTTTGCAGCCGGAATTGGCGGTTTGCGCTCCGTCGCCAATTTGGCTCTCGGGTGAAAAAGGGAAGGACACCGGGGGATTGCGGCGCCCTTCCCTCCGCCGCGCCCAGAGGACAGGCTTGCGGCAGCAGAACGCCATCGGTCTGGGTGACGGTCGCGGTGTTGCCGGCACCGCGACCGGATCGCGCGGCGGCGCGCGGGTCTCGACCCGACCTCGAGGACAGCTTGCGGAGTGCTGCGGGCGCGTCAGGCCGCAAAGCCTGGCCGCATCTGCGCTCCGACGATCAGTATCCCGCCTCGATCGCGATTCGGATCGCTTCGGCGGTCGTCCTGACCTCCAACCCGCGGAACAGCGCCGCGCGGTGCATC
>JAHJWA010000076.1 GCA_018828205.1 Alphaproteobacteria bacterium | reverse complement strand
GTGTTCCGCGGATTCTTGCGGGTCACGTAGAAGAAGCCCGTATCGGCGGTCGAGACGAGCTTGATCTTGACGGTTGCGGGCTTCGCCATGACGCGGTCCTAATCTGTGTCGAGAGGGGCGGGAGCCCCGAAAACATGGGTTTGAAAAACAGGGGGCGACGCATCGCGCCGCCCGTCAAGCCGGGGCCATTGCGCGAATCGCCCCTCAAAGTCAAGCGATCACCAGTCGGTGCCCTTGCGCACCGCGCCGCGTTTGGCCTTGACCGCTCCGCGTTCCTTCTTGGTCTTGAGCCGCTGGGTCTTGCCGATCCGGTTGAGCCGTGACTTGCGGCGTTTCTTGGGCGGGGTGAGCGCTTCGTCGAGCAGCGCGACCAGCCGGACCCGCGCCGCTTCGCGGTTGCGCTCCTGCGTGCGATGCTCGTTGGCGGTGAGCAGGATCTCGCCATCCTGCGTCAGCCGGCTGCCGGCGAGGATCTTCAGCCGCTCGAAGGCTTCGGGGGGCAAGCCGATCTGGAACACGTCGACGCGCAATTGCACCGCGGTCGCCACCTTATTGACGTTCTGCCCGCCGGGGCCCGAGGAAGCGATGAACTTTTCCTCGGCGATCTCCAGCGCGCGATCGACCACCCTACCCATCGGAAAAGCCGAGCGCGGCGAAATCGGCGGGCAGCGGCGCGTTGGCCGAAACGGGCGGCTTGTCGCCAGGCCGCGGGACGATGAGCGCGGCGGCGTGGAGCATGGTTCGCGCGCGGCCATCCTTCACCCCATAGACCGGATCGCCGAGCAGCGGGATGCCCAGCCCCGAGGCCGCGTGGACGCGGATCTGGTGGGTGCGTCCGGTCTCGGGGCGAAACTCGACCAGCGCATACCCATCCTGCGCGTCGAGCAGCCGCCAATGGGTGATCGCCTGTTTGCCCTGTTTGGCGGGGATCATCCGCCAGCCCTTTTCCTCGCTGCTGATCTTGGAGAGCGCGAGTTCGATCACCCCCTCGGTCTGCTCGGGGACGCCCGCGAGAACGCCGAGATAGCGCTTTTCGACCAGCCGTTCCTCGAAGGCGCGCGAGAAGACCTTGAGCGATTTGGGATTGCGCGCCAGCAGCAGGCAGCCGCTGGTGTCCGAATCAAGCCGGTGGACCGGTGTCGGCGGCCGCTGGAACCCCAGCTTGAGCGCTTCGAAATGGTCCTCCAGCGCCAGCCCGCCCCGGCGCGGGCGCTCGACCGGCAGCCCGCCGGGCTTGTCGATCACCAGCGCTTCGCCGTCTTCGAACAGGATAGTGGGGGTCATGTCAGGAGCCTTGCCGGTTGCAGTCCGCGCAGCGCATTGCCGAGCAGGAAGCCGTGTTCGAGATCGTCGAGAGTGAGCTGGGTTTCGCGCGCCTGGCCGGCCTCGATCAGGGATTGCCGCAGCACGCCGGGCAGCAGGCCCAGCGAGGTGGGCGGAGTGAGCAGCATGCCGTCGCGTTCGACGAAAACCGTGCCGATGGAGCCTTCGGTCACCAGCCCGTCGCCGCGCAGGAACAGCGCCTCGTCCGCGCCTGCCAGGGCGGCGGCGTCGCGCGCGGCGTCGTAGAAACCGCGGTCGCTGGTCTTGTGGCGCAGCCGCCAGTCGCCCGGATCGACGGGGAGCGGCAGCAGGATGCAGTCGATCGGCGCTCGCGCGGGCACGGGCGGGTGCCGCGCCTCGAGTGCGATCGCCCCGCCGCGCGCGATCCGCAAGCGGATGGCGTGCGGCGCGGCGAGATCGAAGCACAGCGCCTGGATGTGGTTGCGCGCCTCGTGGCGGTCGAAAGCAAACCCCAGCTGCTGCGCGCTGTCCTTGGCGCGCTTGAGATGCAGTTCGAGCAGCGCGATCCCGCTGTCGGGTTCGAACCGCATGGTCTCGATCAGATCGAAGCCGGGCGCGGCAAGTTCGGGCGCGCTCGCCCGCGCGAAACCAGCCTTCAACTGAGCCTCACGCCATTCCACCCGGGGATCGCTGTCGGCGACGATCGCGCCGCCCACGCCCAGCACAGCCTTGCCGCGCGCGTTCTCGATCTCGGTCAGCCGCAGCGTGCGGATCGCGACGTTGAAGGCGGCATCGCCATCGGCGTCGATCCGCCCGATCGCGCCGCAATAGGGTCCGCGCGCATCCCGCTCGACCGTATCGATCAGCTCCATCGCGCGGATCTTGGGCGCGCCGGTGATCGAGCCGCAGGGGAACAGCGCGCGCAGCAGGTCCTGCGCGCCATGGCCCTCGGCGAGCCGCGCGCGCACGGTGCTGACCATCTGGTGCACGGTGGGATAGCTCTCGATCGCGAAGGGCGCATCCACCGAGACGCTGCCCGGCTCCGCGACGCGGCTGAGATCGTTGCGCAGCAGATCGACGATCATCAGGTTCTCGGCCTTGTCCTTGACCGATCGGGCGAGCTCCTCGGCCAGCGCGCGATCCTCCGCCTCGCTCGCGCCGCGCGGCCGCGTGCCCTTCATCGGCTTGGTCTTGGCCTCGCCGTCCTTGAGCGACACGAACAGCTCGGGCGAGAGGCTGAGCAGCCAGTGATCCCCGTCGAACACCAGCCCGCCATAGCCCGCCTGCGCCGCGGGGCGCAGCGCGGCGTACAGCGTCAGCGGATCGCCGGTGAAGCCGCCGGCCAGCGGCAGCGTGAGGTTGGCCTGATAGATATCGCCCGCGCGGATCGCCTCCTGCAAACGTGCGAAGGCTCGGTCATAGGCGCCTTGCGAGATCTGCGGTTCGAGCGGGCCGAGGCTGGCCTTTCCTGCGGAGCGCTCGGCCAGCCAGGCGGGCATCTCGGCGGCGGCAATACGCTCGGGCTCGTCGAACAGGCCGAGCCATACCAGCGGACCCGTTGCGCCCGAGCGCGCTTCGGCGAGCGGCGCGAGCCGCGGTTCCAGTGCGAGTCCCGCTTCGTAGGCGATATAGCCCGCCAGCGGCTTGCCGTGTTCGCGCCGCGCCGCATCGGCGGCGGCGAGCACTTGCGCAACCTCGTCCGGGCGGCGGGCGACGAAGGTCGCAAGCGGCTCGGCGAACGCCAGCGCGGCCGCCGCGCCCTCGCCGCGCGCGTCGTCGAGCAGGACCATGGGCGTGCGCTCACTCATCGTCCGCCTCCTTTAGTCGCTGCTGCTGTCCTGTCGAGGTGCTTGACCCGCGCGGCCCGCCTGCGCACATCCTCGGCACTGACAGCGGCAATCGGGGTGGATGCGATGGACGGACTATTCCTCGGGCTGGGGGCCGATGGCGAGCGGCAATATCTCCGGCTCGATCAGGCCAACCGCCACGGGTTGATCGCGGGCGCCACCGGAACCGGCAAGACGGTCACGCTGCAGGGTCTCGCAGAGGGTTTCTCTGCGCAGGGCGTCCCGGTCTTCGTCGCCGATGTGAAGGGCGATCTCGCCGGGGTGGCGATGGCGGGAAGCCCGCAATTCAAGCGCGCCGACAAGCTCGAGGCGCGTGCGGCGCAGCTGGGAATGACCGACTACGCCTATGCCGATAATGCGGCGGTGTTCTGGGACCTTTACGGCGAACAGGGCTTCCCGATCCGCACCACGGTGAGCGAGATGGGGCCGCTGCTGCTCGCGCGCCTGCTCGATCTCAACGACACGCAGGAAGGCGTGCTGCAGATCGTCTTCCGCCATGCCGACGAGAACGGGTTGCTGCTGCTCGATCTGGGCGACCTGCAGTCGCTGCTGGCCTGGGCCTATGAGAATTCGGGCGCGCTGTCGGGGACCTATGGCAATGTCTCGAAGCCCAGCGTCGGCGCGATCCAGCGCCAATTGCTCAGCTTCGAGAGCCAGGGCGCGGATATGTTCTTTGGCGAGCCGGCGCTGGAGATCGACGATCTCATCGCCACCGACGAGCGCGGCCGCGGGGTGATCAACGTGCTGGCCGCCGACCGGCTGATGCGCAGCCCCAAGCTCTATGCGACCTTCCTGTTCTGGCTGCTCGCCGAACTGTTCGAAAGCCTTCCCGAGGTCGGCGATCCAGCGAAGCCGCGGCTGGTGTTCTTCTTCGACGAGGCGCATCTGCTGTTCGACGATGCCCCCGCGGCGCTCGAGGACACGATCGAACAGGTCGTCCGGCTCATCCGCTCCAAGGGGGTGGGGGTCTATTTCGTCACCCAGAACCCGATCGACAT
>JAHJWA010000075.1 GCA_018828205.1 Alphaproteobacteria bacterium | reverse complement strand
GACTCAGACATCAGCGCTATCGGTCATATGCGGGCAAATCCGCGCCGGCTGCGCGCTTGCGCAGGAATGCCAGCAAGCCGGCGCCCAAGGCAGCAAGCGCGAGGGCCGAGGCAGCCGGGCGCCTGCGCGGGGTGGCATAGATACTCGTATCGCGCCTGCCGTCGCTCTGGTCGCCATAGACGCTGCCATCGCCGCCCAAACGGTGAAAACCGTCCCATGGCGCCCTCTGGAGCTGCCGGCCTGGCCGTGGCGAGACCGATCCCGGAGGATCCTCCGGTGATGACGGCGACCTGTTCGCTCAAGGGTCTGAGTTTCATTGTTCGACTTCCAACGGCTGCGGGGCATGCCCAATCAAACGACATTTCGTCCCGTAGTTCCGAGAGTTTTGCTCGAACCCAAAAGCTGGGGCTGTGGGAGATGCATCTGGATTGGCTAAGCTGGCGCCGCTCATAAAAAGTCGGCGCGAGCGCGCCCTTTGTCGATACTGCGACACTTTCAATACATGACGCCGTAGTAACCGCAGACACAAGCACGCCCCTGCAACCGCAGAGCGAGCTGTTCGGCACCGCTGGCAGGCACCTCTGGTCGCATGATACGGGTTACACATCATCGACGATGTTGGGGATGCGGAACCGCCTGCAAGACACCATTTCGTCATGCCCGAAGGCCAGACCGCTAGGCATACTGATCAATGATTTCGCTGGCACCGCGCAGGGCGGCAGCTTTCATAGACTCTAAGGAACCCAACGGGCGTCCTTCAACGTCATCGATGAGATGAAAGAAATACTGGACCATTGAGGACTACGCGCAGGTTGGGCGAGAGCCAGAATCTCTCAGCGCTCGCAACCCCAAGTTATGGTGGGCGCGGCAGGGATTGAACCTGCGACCCCACCCGTGTGAAGGGTGTGCTCTACCACTGAGCTACGCGCCCGCCCGGGCCTCGCGGCGCCAGTTGGCAGCCGGTTCGGGCAGGGGCGCGCCTTTACTGGGGCCTCGCCCGCTTGGCAAGCTATTGCGCGCGGATCAGTGCGTGAACAGCGCCACCATCTTTGCCAGCCAACCAGCCAGTTCGCGGTCGCCCGCAGCGCCCTGCTGCGTTCCCGGGGGACATTCGAGGCAATAAGCCTGCGCGCCGCGCGTGGTCAGCAATCGCTCAAGATCGCCGACGAGCC
Organism: Alphaproteobacteria bacterium; assembly: GCA_018828205.1. Taxonomy (GTDB): domain Bacteria; phylum Pseudomonadota; class Alphaproteobacteria; order Sphingomonadales; family Sphingomonadaceae; genus Qipengyuania. The sequence continues at coordinate 3,685 of JAHJWA010000075.1, read as the reverse complement.
GCCCACCCAGCGCTTCCTGCTGGCGAGAGAACAGCGTCGCCACATCGGCGCGCTCGCTCTCGCCATCCTCCACCAGCAACTGGCGAAGCAGTGTGTCGTAGGTTCCCGGTTCATGGCCGAGATAGTCGATGAACCACTCGCCTTCCCCCAGGCCCGCCTGGGCCGCAGCCCACTCCACTGCGGTGTCGAGACCGCCATATTGATCGACGAGGCCGATCTGGCGCGCCGCGCCGCCGTCCCAGATTCGTCCCTGCCCGATCCGGTCGACCTCCTCGATCGACAGATTGCGCGCCGCCGCGACCCGGCCGAGGAAATCGGTGTAGCCGTCGGCGACCGAAGCCTGGAGGATGGCATCGACCTCGGGCGTGAACCCGCCGACCAGATCGGGCTGGCCCGAGAGCGGAGTGGTTCGCACCCCGTCGACACTGACGCCGATCTCGTCCGCCAGACCCTCGAAGGTCGGGATGACCGCGAAAATGCCGATCGATCCGGTTATCGTCTCGGGCTCGGCGAAGATCCGGTCCGCGGGTGTAGCGACCCAATAGCCGCCGCTTGCGGCAACATTGGCCATCGAGACCGCAATCGGAATATCGCGCGCTTTGTGGCGCAGGATGGCACGGCGGATTTCCTCGCTCGCCATGACCGAGCCGCCGGGCGAATCGACCCGCACCACCAGCGCCGCCAGATCGGCCTCCAGCGCCTCGTCGAGCAGTTCGGCGATGCGCGTTCCGCCCGCGGTTCCGGGGCCGGCATCGCCATCGACAATCTCGCCCGCGATGGTCACGACACCGATGGCCGAGCCGGTCTCGGCGATGGCATTGTCTTCCAGCCAGGGATCCAGCTCGGTCCGCGGATAGGCGTTGAGCTCGCTGCTCCACTCATCCTCGCCGACGAGCTCCACCAGCCTGGCGTCGAATTCCTGGCGGCTGCCGAGCTTGTCGACCAGCCCTGCCGAGAGCGCGGCCTGTGCCAGATCGCCGCCCGCGGCTTCGATCCAGCCGACTGGATCGCGGGTAATCCCGGCGATATCCGCCTGCGGCCGTGCCTTCTTCACATGCGCTTGCCATTCTTCCCACAGCGCGCCGTAGAGAGCGGCGTAATTTTCACGCGCGGGCTCGGACATCGAGTCGCGGGTGTAGGGCTCCACCGCGCTTTTGTAGGTGCCCACGCGGTAGACGCGGGCGTTGACGTTCAGCCGCTCGAGCAGTTCGCCGAAATAGAGCCGCCCGCCGCCGGGGCCCGCCACCATCGCGCCGCCCAGCGGGTCGAGCCAGACCTCGCTGGCGTGACTGGCGAGCATCACCCCGTCGTCGGCATAGGCGGTGGCGAAGGCGAGCACGGGCTTGTCCGCGGCGCGCACCCGGTCGAGCGCTTCGCCCACCGCCTGCAGATGCACCTGCCCACCGCCGAGGAAGCTGTCGAGATCCAGCACGACTGCTTCGATCCGTTCGTCGCCCGCTGCGGCGTCGAGCGCGCGGACCAGTTCGCGCGCCTCGAATTCGCCGACCGGCGCGGTCTGCGACAGCAGCGCGGCGAAAGGATCGATCTCGGTCCGCTCTTCGACGATCATGCCGTTGAGCTCGAGCACCAGCGCCCCCTCGCGCACTTCCGCCGGGCTGGGCCGCGCGGTCAGCACCGCGAACAGCAGCGTGAAGAACAGCAGCATGAAGAGGAGCACCAGCCCGTCCTTCAGCCCCACCAGCAAACGCCACACCCGGCCTGCGAATTTCATCACCGATCCTTCTGGATTAAGTCGGCCCTACCTAGGCATTCATCGGCGAAAGACCACGCAATTGTGCTTGAGCGGACGATGCGGCTCGACTAGGGGCTTGGCTTTAATGACATCGTCGCCGCTCCGCCCCGCCTCCGGCCGCTATCCTGCGGGCCGGCAAGCCTTTCCGCATCGCGACCTGACCGGCATCGGCCAGCTCGAGCGGCATGAGATCCTCTATCTGCTCGACGAGGCGGAGCAATGGGTCGAACTCAACCGCCGCTCGAACAAGCATCACGATGCGCTGGCGGGGCTGACGATCATCAACGCCTTCTTCGAGAACTCGACCCGGACGCTGCTGTCGTTCGAGATCGCGGGCAAGAGGCTGGGCGCGGATGTGGTCAACATGCATGCCGCGCAGTCGTCGGTGAAGAAGGGCGAGACGCTGATCGACACTGCGATCACGCTGAACGCGATGAACGCCGATGCGATCGTGATCCGTCACGGTTCGAGCGGGGCGACCCAGTTGATCGCCAGCAAGGTCGACTGCCCCGTGCTCAACGCCGGCGACGGCCAGCACGAACACCCGACGCAGGCGCTGCTCGACGCGCTGGCGCTGCGCGAGGCGTTGAACGACCGGGGCGAGCCGAGCGAGGATTTCACCGGGCTCACGGTCGTGATCTGCGGCGACATCATGCACAGCAGGGTCGCGCGCTCGAACCTGCTGTGCCTGCAGGCGCTGGGCGCCACGGTCCGCCTGTGCGCGCCGCCGCCGCTGATGCCCACGGGCGTCGAGGCGATCGGAGCGCAGGTGTTCCACGATTTCGATGCGGCGCTGGCGGGTGCCGATGTGGTGATGATGCTGCGGCTGCAGAACGAGCGCATGAGCGGGCAGTTCATCCCGTCCGAGCGCGAATACCGCCACCTCTACGGCCTGACCCGGGCCCGGCTCGATGCCGCCGCGCCCGAGGCGCTGGTGATGCACCCGGGGCCGATGAACCGCGGGGTCGAGATCGACAGCGATGTCGCCGATCTGGTCGATCGCTCTCTGATCACGCGGCAGGTCGAGATGGGGGTGGCGATCCGGATGACCTGCCTCGACGTGCTCACCCGCAGCGCGCGCGGCATCGAGGGCTGGGCGGTATGAAGCAGGCGAGACCACTGACCATCACCGGCGGACGGCTCGTGCTCCCCGATGGCGTACGCGACGGAGCCATCCGGCTGGTCGACGGCCGGATCGATGCGCTGGGCGATATCGCGCCGCACGACGGCGACGAGGTTCTGCAGGCGCGAGGATCGCTGGTGGCGCCCGGGCTGGTCGATTACGGCGTCTTCGCGATCGACAAGCCGGCGTTCCATTTCGGCGGGATCACCCGCGCGGCGCTGATGCCCGACCAGTCGCCGCCGCTCGATCTGCCCAGTCGGGTCGCCTATATCGCCAAGAGCGGCAAGCCGGACTTCTGGGTCCATCCGCTGGCCGCCGCGACCCGCGGGCTCGAGGGCAGCCAGCTCGCCGAAATCGGGCTGATGCGCGAGGCCGGCGCGCGCGGCATCGCCACCGGGCGGCGCTGGATCGGCGATACGGGCGTGATGCTGCGGCTGCTGCGCTACGCCGCCATGCTCGATCTCACGGTGGTCGTGCACGCCGAGGATGGCGCACTGGCGGGCGATGCGGTCGCCACGGCCGGCGAGATCGCGACAAGGCTCGGCCTGCCCAGCGCACCCGCCGAGGCCGAATCGCTGGCGCTGGCGCGCGATATCGCGTTGGCCGAAATGGCGGGGGCGAGGGTGCATTTCCGTCAGGTGACCACCCGCGCGGGGCTCGCGCTGATCCGCGCCGCCAAAGCGCGCGGGTTCTCGATCACAGCGGGGGTGACCCCGGCGCATTTCATGCTCTCCGATCTGGCGACCGCCGATTTTCGCAGCTTCATGCGGCTGTCGCCCCCGCTGCGGGTCGAGGACGATCGGCAGGCG
>JAHJWA010000074.1 GCA_018828205.1 Alphaproteobacteria bacterium | reverse complement strand
CGGGACCGCCAAGGTGGGCGCGCTGTTCGCGCCGGTGATGATCGTCTATTTCATCGTCCTGGCGGGGCTGGGGATCAACCAGATCGTCCAGCACCCCGAAGTGCTGTGGGCGTTCAACCCCTATTACGCGGTCAATTTCTTCGTCATCGACGGCTGGCTGGCGTTTCTCGCGCTGGGTTCTGTGGTGCTGGCGGTGACGGGTTCGGAAGCGCTCTATTCGGACATGGGCCATTTCGGCCGCGGCCCGATGCGGCTGTCCTGGTTCGGCTTCGTGATGCCCTGCCTGCTGCTCAACTATTTCGGCCAGGGTGCGATGGTGATGAGCCTGCCGCCGCTGATGGCAAGCGAGGCGATCCAGAACCCGTTCTTCTTCCTTGCCAGCGAGCAATACCGCCTGCCGCTGGTGCTGCTGGCGACGGTCGCGACCTTCATCGCCAGCCAGGCGGTGATCTCGGGCGCCTTCTCGATCACCCATCAGGCGATGCAGCTGGGCTTCATCCCGCGGCTCTCGATCCGCCACACCAGCGAGACCGAGGCGGGGCAGATCTATATCCCGGTGGTCAACTGGGCGCTGATGGTCGCGGTGATCATCCTGGTGCTGACCTTCCAGAATTCCTCCAACCTCGCCGCCGCCTACGGCATCGCTGTGACGGGTGCGGTGACCATCGACACGCTGCTGATGGGCGTGTTGTTCGTCGGGGTGTGGAAGTGGAAATGGTGGTACGCGGCGCCGGTGGTGGCGGTGTTCCTGATCGTCGACGGCGCCTATTTCGCCGCCAACCTCACCAAGGTGGCCGATGGCGGCTGGTTCCCGCTGGTGGTCGGGCTGTTCGCCTTCACGCTGCTCACCACCTGGGCGCGCGGACGCAAGCTGATGCGCGACCGCATGACCGAGGTCGCGCTGCCGATCGAGATTTTCGCCAAATCGGCCAAGAACAGCACCACCCGCGTGCCCGGCACCGCGATCTTCATGGCCAGCCAGACCGCGGGCGTGCCCTCGGCGCTGCTGCACAACATCAAGCACAACAAGGTGCTCCACGAGCGGGTGGTGATCCTCACCATCGAGATCGCCGACGAGCCCTATGTCGACGAGAACGCGCGCTGCGAGATGCACGATCTGGGCGACGGCTTCTACCGTGCGGTGCTGCATTACGGCTTCATGGAGGAAACCGACGTGCCGCGGGGGCTGAAGAGCATGTCGCGCTGCGGCGGCGAGTTCGACATGATGAACACCAGCTTCTTCCTCAGCCGCCAGACGCTGATCGCCAGCGACAAGCCCGGCATGCCGATCTGGCGCGAGAAGATCTTCGCCTGGATGCTGCGCAATTCGGCGACCGCGATGGAGTTCTTCCGCCTGCCCACCAACCGCGTGGTCGAGCTGGGAAGCCAGGTCGAGATCTAGGGCTCGGCGGTCATTCCCCGGTGGGGGGCTGGTCCTTGAGCACCTCGTCGGCGTCTTCGAGCGCGAGCCCGTGCTTGAGCAGCATCGGGATCTGGGTGAAGGTGAACACGAAGGTCAGCGGCATGAACACCCAGATCTTCGCCCACAGCCAGCCCTCGAAGCTCATCTGCGCGCGCAGTACCTCGTTGAGCACCGCCAGCGCGAGGAAGAACACGCCCCAGTTGCGCGACAGCTTGAGCCAGCCTTGCTGGTCGACGCCCTCGAAGGCGGCCTCGAGCAGGATCTGCAGCATCGCACGCCCGCGGGCGTAGCCCACGAGGAGCACCACCCCGAAGAAGGCGTAGATCGCGGTCGGCTTGATCTGGATGAAACCGGGATCGCGCAGCCAGATGGTCAGCGCGCCGAAACCCACGATCAGCGCGGTCGAGAGCATCAGCATCGGCGAGATCTTGCCGAATTTCCATTTCGAGAACGCCAGCGCAACCACCGCCGCGACCATGAAGGCGACGGTGCCGTAGATCACCGCGGCGATCTCGCCGAGCGGGCCGGGTTCCTCGGGAGCGGCGAATTTGTAGACCCCGAGGAAGACCAGCAGCGGACCGTAATCGACCAGGATGTTGAGCCAGCCGGATTTGGGCTTGGCTTCGAGGGGCTGTGCAGGCTCGCTCATCACGCGACCCCCGCGATCACGCGCGCGACCAGATCGGGGTCGAAGGGGCGCAGATCGTCGATCTTCTCGCCCACCCCGATGGCGTGGATCGGCAGCCCGTATTGCTCGGCCGCCGCGACCAGCACGCCGCCGCGCGCGGTGCCGTCGAGCTTGGTCATCACCAGCCCGGTGACCCCCGCCATTTCGCGGAACACGTCGATCTGGTTCAAGGCATTCTGTCCATTCGTGGCATCGAGCACCAGCAGCACATTGTGCGGCGCTTCGGGGTTGAGACGGCCCAGGACCTTCCGGATCTTGGTCAGTTCGTCCATCAATTCGCGCTTGTTCTGCAGCCGTCCAGCGGTGTCGACCACCAGCACATCGGTGCCGCGATCGGTCGCGGACTTCACCGCATCGAAGACGATGCTGGCGGGATCGCCGCCCTCGGGTCCGCGCACCAGCGGCACGCCGATGCGGTCGGCCCAGGTCGCCAGCTGGCCGATCGCGGCGGCGCGGAACGTGTCGCCCGCGGCCAGCATCACCGAATAATCGTCTTCCTGGAAGAGATGCGCCAGCTTGGCGATGGTGGTGGTCTTGCCGCTGCCGTTGACCCCGATCACCAGCACCACCTGCGGGCGCGGGAAGGCGGTGATCTCGAGCGGGACCGCGACCGGGCGCAGGATCGCGGCGATCTCCTCGGCGACCGCGTGCTTGAGCTGGTCCTGCGAGATCTCCAGCCCGAAGCGCTTCTCGCGCAGCTTCGCGCGGATCCGCGCGGCCGCGGAGGGGCCGAGATCGGACATGATCAGCGCATCCTCGACCTGATCGAGCGTCGCATCGTCGAGCCGCGCGGTGCCGACCGCCTCGGTGAGGTTCTCGGCGAGCCGCTGCTGCGTCTTGCGGAAGCCGCCGAACAGCCGCTCGCTCCAGCTCGTCTCGCTCATGTCAGCAGGCCGTCCTTGATGCTCGTGGGGATGATGTCGATGATCGAACCCGCCCGCGTACCGGCGGGCAGCGCCACGCGGGCGAAGCCGGGGGTGTAGCCGGTCCCGTCGCGTTCCGCGAGGACGCTGGCGGGTTTCCCGACCAGCGTCGCCAGCCACGCGCCGCGCGCCTTCGCCACCGCGTCGCGCAATTCGGCGGCGCGCTGCTTGATCAGCGGGCGAGAAAGCTGCGGCATCAGCGCGGCGGGGGTGCCGGGGCGGGGCGAATAGGGGAAGACGTGGCCATGGACGATCCCGAGCTCGCGGATGATCGACAGATTGGCGGCGTGGTGCTCCTCGCTCTCGGTCGGAAAGCCCGCGATCAGATCGGCGCCGACCGCGAGATCGGGGCGGTGCGCGCGCAGCCGCTCGACCAGCGCCACGGCATCGCCGCGCAGATGGCGGCGCTTCATCCGCTTGAGGATCAGATCATGGCCGTGCTGCAGCGAGAGATGGAGATGCGGCATCAAGCGCCGCTCGCTGGCGAAGAGCTCGAACAGCAGCGGGTCGATCTCGATCCCGTCGAGCGAGGACATCCGCAGCCGCTGCAGCGTCGGAAAACGGTCGAGGATCTCCTGCACCAGAATGCCCAGCGCGGGCCGGCCGGGCAGGTCCTGCCCCCAGCTGGTGACATCGACCCCGGTCAGCACCACTTCGGCCGCGCCGCGCTCGCAATGCTGCGCGACCTCGCCGCAGACCCGGTCGACGGTGAGCGAGCGGCTGGGTCCGCGCCCCTGCGGGATCACGCAGAAGGTGCAGGCGTGGTCGCAGCCGTTCTGGACCGCGATGAAGGCGCGGGTGTGGAGGCTCGCCACCGGGGCGGGGCGCGCGGGCACGTTCCAGGCGCGCGGGTCGAGCTTGGCGGAATTGGCGATCAGCCCATCGACCTCGGGCATGGCGGCGAGCTGGTCGCGCTCGATCTCGGCGGCGCAGCCGGTTACCAGCAGCCGCGCATCGGGATGCGCGCGCCGCGCCTTGCGGATCGCCTGCCGCGTCTGGCGCACCGCCTCGAGCGTGACCGCGCAGCTGTTGACCACCACCAGATCGCTCGAGCCGCCCAGCATCGCGCGGATATCCTCGCTTTCGGACAGGTTGAGCCGGCAGCCGAGCGAAATCACCTCGGCGCTCATGCGTAGTCGTCCCACTCGAAGGAGCCGCGATAGGCTTCGCTGGCGGGACCGGTCATTACGATGCTGGCGCCCGCGGCGGGATTGGTATCGGCCCATTCGATCGTCAGCGGACCGCCGGGGAGCACCACGGTAACCCGTTTGTCGACCAGTCCGCGCCGCATTGCGACCACCGCGGTGGCGCAGGCACCGGTGCCGCAGGCGCGGGTCAGCCCCGCGCCGCGTTCCCACACCCGCAGTCGGATCCGGTCCCGGCTCTCCACGGTGGCGCAGTTGACGTTGACGCGTTCGGGGAACAGCGGATCGTGCTCGATCTCGGGTCCGATGCGATCCAGCGCCACTGCGTCGCAATCCGCGACGAAACAAACCACATGCGGATTGCCGACATTGACCGCGCCGGGGTTGTCCATCCCCTCCCAGCCGACCGGCATCGAGCCGGTGTCCATCGGATAGGCGAGCGGGATCGCGTCCCAGTCGAAGCGCGGGCGGCCCATGTCGACCCGTGCGCCGGTGCCATGGAGAGTGCCATCGGGTTCGACGCCGATGATCCCGCCCTGCGTCTCGACCCGCGCCGCTCGGCCGTGGAGCAGCGCCACCGCGCGCGCGGCATTGCCGCAGGCGCCCACTTCGCTGCCGTCGCTGTTGAAGATTCGCATCCGGAAATCGGCAAGGCTGCTGGGTTCGAGCAGCACCAGCTGGTCGCAGCCCACGCCCTCGCGCCGGTCGGCCAGCGCCGCGGCGGTGCGCGCGGTCATCTCGGGCAGGGCATCGGCGCGCGCATCGAGCACGACGAAATCATTGCCGAGGCCGTGCATCTTGATGAAGGGAACGCGCATGTCTGCGCGCATCTATGCCGCCGGGCGGGGGATTTCCACCCCGAGCCGCGTCAGACCGCGTGATTGCCCCTGATCGGGCGGGGAAGCCGCTCGGCGGTCCCCGCCTCTTCCGGCGACAGCAGCCCGCTGTTGTGAAGGCGGGTAAGCACCAGATCGGCTGGCTCGGGGCGCCCGTAGTGATAGCCCTGGCCCTTGAGCCCCCCCATCTTGCGGAGCATCTCGAGCACGGCCTCGTTCTCGATTCCCTCGGCGGTGATCGGCATCTTGAGCCCGTTGCCCATCGAGATGATCGCATCGACCAGCTGCGAGCCCTCTCCGCCGCTGTTGAGTTCGCGGATGAAGCTGCGGTCGATCTTGAGCCGGTCGAAGGGCAGCGAGCGCAATTGCGAGAGGCTGGCATAGCCGGTGCCGAAATCGTCGAGGCTGACCCGCACGCCCTGGTTGCGCAGGCTGGTGATCATGCTGCGCACCAGCCCGACATTGTCGTGCAGCGCGCTCTCGGTGATCTCGATATCCAGCCGTGAGGGCGGGAAATTGTGCTGCAGGAGGAGCTTGAGCAGCTTTTGCGCGAACCACGGATCGCGCATCTGCACCGGCGAGATATTGACCGAGAGCGTCAGCTTCGGGTCCCAGCGCTTGGCGTCTTCGAAAGCCTGCTCCATCAGCTTCTCGGACATTTCCGCGACCACGCCGATCTCCTCGGCGATCGGAATGAAGATATCCGGGCCGACAATCCCCATTTCGGGCGAGAGCCAGCGCGCGAGCATTTCGAAGCCGACCAGTTCGCCGGTCTCGAGATCGATCTGCTGTTCGTAGAAGGGCACGAATTCGCCCCTGGCGATGCCCTTGCGGATTCCGCTTTCCAGCTCGTTGCGGAAGCGCAATTCCTGTTCCATCGCCGGATCGAACCAGAAGAAGCGGTTCTTGCCCATCTTCTTGGCCTGGTACATCGCGAT
>JAHJWA010000008.1 GCA_018828205.1 Alphaproteobacteria bacterium | reverse complement strand
TTGGTGACCTGCGCGAAGTTCTGCTTGAAATAGTCGTAGAGCAGCCGCGGGCGATCGCTCAGCACCGCGATCGGCGTGTCGGTGCCCATCGAGCCGATCGGGTCCTGGCCGTCCAGCGCCATCGGCTCGAGAAAGCGCGTCAAATCCTCCTGCGTGTAACCGAAGGCCTGCTGGCGATCGAGCAGCGAGGCGGTGTTGGTGGGGATCTCCGACAGCTCGGGGGCGATATGGTCGATATCCTCGAGCTTGAACTGCGCCTGCTCGAGCCATTTCTCGTAAGGATGCGCGGCCGCCAGCTCGGCCTTGAGTTCGGCGTCCTCGATGATGCGGCCTTCCTCAAGATCGATCAGCAGCATCTTGCCCGGCTGCAGCCGCCATTTGCGCAGAATATCGGCCTCGTCGATCGGCAGCACGCCGCTCTCGCTGGCGAGGATGACGTGATCGTCCTTCGTGACGCAATAGCGCGCCGGGCGCAGCCCGTTGCGGTCGAGCGTCGCGCCGATCTGGCGGCCGTCGGTGAAGCACACCGCGGCGGGCCCGTCCCAGGGTTCCATCAGCGCCGCGTGGTATTCGTAGAAGGCGCGCCGCGCCGGATCCATCAGCGCATTGCCCGCCCAGGCCTCGGGCATCAGCATCATCATCGCATGGGCGAGGCTGTAGCCTCCCACCAGCAGCAGCTCGAGCGCGTTGTCGAGGCAGGCGGTGTCCGACTGACCATGCGGGATCAGCGGCCACATCTTGTCGAGATCGACCCCGAGCAGCTCGCTTTCCATGGTGCGGCGGCGCGCGTTCATCCAGTTGACGTTGCCGCGGACCGTGTTGATCTCGCCATTGTGCGCGGTGAAGCGATAGGGGTGCGCCAGCCGCCAGCTGGGGAAGGTGTTGGTGCTGAAGCGCTGATGGACCAGCCCCAGCGCCGAGACGCAGTCGGGATCGCGCAGATCGTCGTAGCAACTGCCCACCTGATGCGCGAGCAGCAGACCCTTGTAGACGATGGTGCGGCTGGAAAAGCTCGGGATATAGGCTTCGGTCAGCCCGGGGATGCCGTGCTTCTCGGCCAGCCTGGCGAGCGGGTTGAGCGTCTGCTTGCGAATCACCACCAGCTTGCGCTCGAAGGCGTCGCGATCCGCGCAATCGGGGCCGCGTCCGACGATGCACTGGCGCATGATCGGCATGGAATCGACCACCGCCTGGCCCAGCCCGTCGAGCGTGGTCGGCACATGCCGCCAGCCCAGCACGCGCTGGCCTTCCTTGACGACGAATTTTTCGAGCTGGTCGACCACGAAGGTCGCGGCCTCGCCGTCGCGCGGCAGGAAGCATTGCGCGACGCCGTATTCGCCGGGCGGGGGCAGGTCGACGCCTTCGGCCTCGGCCCATTTGCGGAACAGCGGATCGGGGACCTGGAGCAGGATGCCCGCGCCGTCGCCGAGCAGCGGATCGGCACCCACCGCGCCGCGGTGGTCGAGATTGCCGAGGATCTCGAGCGCGCGGGTGACGATCGAATGGCTCTTGTCGCCCCGGATATGCGCGACCATGCCGACGCCGCAGGCGTCGTGCTCATTGCGCGGATCGTAGAGCCCGCCGGCGGGCGGGGGGGCCGATTGAGTCATTCGCTTCCTTCACACCGTCCGGCCCGGCGGAGGCAAGGGCTTCCGGGGGGACCTGACTGCTGGCGCGCCGGTCGCAGCGCTGCCGGATTGTCGTGAAGCATCGTCATGACAATGCGAATGCGGTTTTGCAACTGCGAGAGGCGAAGGAAAGTTTCGTCCGGGGCAAGATTTGCGTAACAGCCTTGCCTGGACGGGATGCGAATCAGGACTTGCGGCTGACCCGATCGAGCTTGTCGAGCGCGTTGCGCAGCCCCGCGCGGGGGTCGTCGGACCGTTCGGCGGGCGGCTCGCCCGGCGCGCCGCGATCGCGATCCGCTTCGCGCCGCAGGAAGGCAATCACCGGGTCGTCTGCCTGCGTTTCCGCGGGCTCTGGGTCGCCCGAGGATGACGAGGGGTGCTGCGCGGCAAGCGCGGCATCGAAACGCGCGACCAGTTCGGACAGCGAGAAGGTGGAAAAGTCGCGCGGCGCGGCGGCCGGTTCGGGCCTTTCCTGGGCATGCGGTGCCGACGAGGGTTCGTCGGCGCTGTCGCTGGCAGCGGGCGACCAGTCGCCGGCTTCGGCGGGTGCCGGGGGTGGCAGGTCCGCTTCGATACGGGGTGCGGGCTCTGGCTCGGCAGGAAGCTCCTCGTACTCGGCCTCCTCGTACTCGGCTTGCTTGGCCGGCTCGCCGGCGTCGAAATCGGGACCTTCGAAACCGGGTTCTTCGAAATCGGGTTCTTCCGTCTCGCCAATCGGCGGTTCGGTGGCGAGGGGTGCGGGCACGCTATCGAACACCGGCTCGGGCTCGGGCTCGTGCTCGGGCTCCGGTTCGGCGGTTTCGTCGTCTGGTTCGGCGTGCGACCAGTCCTCGAGCGGGTCGTCGTCGAAATTGCGACGCTGGACGCGCGGGAGTCCCGCGACCAGCCGGTCGGCGGCGAAGCGCTGGAGATCCTCGTCCTCGGACCCGTCCCCCTCGTACCCGTACCCGTCCGCGGCATCGGCTTCGGGTTGTTCCGATCCGATGGGGTCGGCTTCGGCGCCTTCGCCGGAGGGCAGCGCGCTGGCGTGAAGGATGCGTTCGGGTTCTTCTTCGGGCTCGTCCTCGACCACGGGCGCCTCGGCTGCGCTCATGCTGCGGCGGCGGGCGAGCCGGCTCGGGACGGAACCCGGAGCCACGCTGTCGCGCCCATCATCGAGCGGGGTTTCGCCGGGCGAGCGATCGGGGGCAAAATCCGGTTCCGGATTGTCGTCGCCATCCGCGAGCCAGGGCGAATCGCTTGCCGGCTCGCCTTCCGCGGCGCGGGCCTGCGGTGCGTCCTCGCTCCGGCGGATACGGGCGGCGATCGCCAGTCCCAGCAAGGCACCGAGCAGCGCGGCAACCGCGCTGATCGCCAGCCGCGCGGTGTCGCCGAGCGGCGGCGCGGCGGCGGGCAGCAGCGAATCCAGCCCGGTGCCGACAACCAGGCCTTCGAAATTGGCGGGGGGAACCACGAAAGTGCCCAGCCCGAGCAGGGCGGCGAACCACAGCGCGACGACCACCGGGAAGGCCGGATGCGCGATCAGCGGTTTGGTGGTGCGGCTGGCGCCCATGGTAGTGTCGTTCTCTCTATGCCGGACGGGATATCGCGATCACGCGGCGCGCGAGAGGTTCCGGTCCGATTTGCGGCGTAGCAGGCTTTGGTAAACGGCCTGATAACGATGGATATTATGCGCCCAGTCGTGATGCGTCGCAACATGCGCGGCGGCGCGCTCGCGCATCGCGTCCCAGTCGCCGCGGCGGTCGATCAGATCGGCGAGCGCTTCGGCGCAGCCTTGCGGATCGTCGGGCGGGAACAGCACCCCGGTGCGGCGGTCCTCGATCAGCTCGCGGTGGCCGCCGACATCCGAGGCCGCGACGATCCGCTCCTGCGCCATCGCCTCGAGCGGCTTGAGCGGCGTGACCAGATCGGTCAGCCGGCTGCGCTTGCGCGGATAGGCGAGCACGTCGATCAGCGAATAATAGCGCTCGACCTCGGAATGCGGGACCCTGCCGGTGAAGGTGATGCCCGCGGCGGCGGGGCTGGCGGCGGCGCGCGCGCGCAAAGCCTCGTCCATCGGACCACCGCCGACCAGCAGCAGCCGCGCCTGCGGATGGCGGATGCGCAGCAGCGGCAGCGCGTCGATCAGATCGTCGAGCCCCTCGTAATCGTAGAAGCTGCCGACGAAGCCGATCACCGGCCCGCCGTCCATGCCCAGCTCCTCGGCGAGTTCGTCATCGCGCGGCGGGGGCGCGCCGAACATCGCCATATCCACGCCATTGGGCGAGAGGCCGATCTTGCCCGCATCATGCCCGCGCGTCACCAGATCGTCGCGCAGGCCTTCGCAGATCGTGAACACCGCATCCGCGCCCGCGACCACGCGGTTCTCCAGCGCGCGGGTCAGCCGGTATTTGAGCGATCCCGCGCGCCCGGTGCCATTGCCGACCGCGGCATCCTCCCAGAAGGCGCGGATCTCGTAGACCAGGGGCAGGTTGAGCCGGTGCGAGGCGCGCAGGCCCGCCATCCCGGTGAGCGCGGGCGAATGCGCGTGGAGGATATCCGGCCGCCAGAGCTGCGCCGCGTGTTCGATCCCCCGGCGCAGGCTTTCGATCTCGTGCCATTCGCGGATGCCCGGCGGGCCCGAGGGCAATGCGGGGGCGCGGAAGAAGCTCAGCCCTTCGGCGTCCTCCTGGCGCAGGCCGTCCGACGGATGGGCCCCGGCATCGCCGCCCTGGCGCGGACCGGTCAGCCCGCGAACCTCCATCCCCGCAGCGATCTGGCTTTTCATGATCGCGCGCGTGCGAAAGGTGTAGCCGGAGTGCAGCGGCAGCGAATGGTCGAGGATATGCAGAACGCGGGTCATCGGGTTATGCTGTTGCACAACAGGCTTAACGCCCCGTCAACCGCGATCGCCTAGGGCAGGGCAGCCGCGCCGCGCTGTTATTTCGAAAGACGCCGCCTTTGATCGATTATTTCGCCCTTGCCCTGACCCACGGCCTGCTGGTTATCGCGCTGCTGCGGCTAATCGGGCGCGAGGATGTCGATGTCGAACCCATAGAGTCCGAGGAAGAAGCGCAGGTCGAAATCTCGCCCGAACCGGTCCTCACCGGCGCCGCGGCACGGCGCGCCGCGCGAAAGCGGCGCCGCAATGCTTGATCTCGCGCTCTTCGCTTTCGTCCTGGCATTCCTCGCGCTGGGGATCGCGCGGCCCTTCCTCTGGGTGCTCGCCTATATCTACATCGACATCCTCGCGCCGCAGAAGATCGGCTGGACGCTCACGCCCGCGCTGCCGATCTCGCTGATCGCGTTCTGCGCCGCCTTTGCCGGCTGGCTGCTGACCGATTCGAAAAAGGAGACGCGGGTCCATTACCGGCAGGGGCTGATGCTGGCGCTGCTGCTCTATTGCGCCTTCACGACCACGTTGTCCGCCTTCCCGGTCGAGGCCGCGCACAAGTGGGGCTGGGTCTGGAAGGCGCTGGTGTTCGCCATTTTCCTGCCCTTCACCCTCACCACCAGGACCCGGATGGAAGCGCTGCTGGTCACCGTCGTGCTGACGCTGGGGGCGATCGTTATCGCCACCGGCCTGAAGACCGTGCTCGGCGGGGGCGGCTACGAAAGCCTCTATTATTTCGTCAACGACAATTCGGGGATCTACGAGAGCTCCACTCTCGCCACCGTGGCGATCGGTTCGATCCCGCTGGTGCTGTGGCTGATGAAGCACGGCACCGTGTTCCCGCCCGACTGGCGGGTGAAGCTGTTCGGCTACGCGCTGATCTTCTCCTGCCTGCTGATCCCGGTGGGGACCGAGGCGCGCACCGGGCTGGTCTGCATCGCGGTGCTGGGGGTGCTGATGCTGCGCGACGTGAAGAACCGCATCCTCTATCTGCTCGCCGCGGGCTTGCTGGCGCTCAGCGCTCTGCCGTTCCTGCCGCAGAGCTATTACGAGCGCATGGCCACCATCGGCAGCCACGAAGGCGATGCCTCGGCCTCGACCCGGGTGGCGGTGTGGAACTGGACGCTGGGCTATGTCGCCGAAAACCCGCTGGGCGGCGGGTTCGATTCCTACCGCGCCAACAGCTTCACCTATATGATGCCGGTCCGCACCGAGGAGGGCAATTCGATCGCGGTCGACTATGTCGAGGTCACCGACAAGGGTCGCGCCTTTCATTCGGCCTATTTCGAGCTGCTGGGCGAACAGGGCTACCCCGGGTTCCTGATTTGGGCCGCGCTGCAGATCACCGGGCTGATCCAGATGGAGAAGCTGCGCCGCCGCTATCGCAAGCGCGACGGGCCGCGTGCGGCCTGGACCGCCGATCTCGCCAGCGCGCTGCAGGCGGCGCAGATCATCTATCTGGTCGGGGCGACCTTCCAGGGGATCGCCTACCAGCCGGTGATCTACCTCTTCCTGGGCCTGCAGATCGCGCTGTGGACCTATTGCGCGCGGCGCGAATCGACCAGCGATCAGGGTGCTGCCGATGCGCGGGCGGCGAAGCGCGCCCGTCGGCGCCGCGATGCGCCGCAACGCGACCCCGCCTTGCCGTAAGGGCAGCATTCGCGCGGTTGCGCGCGCCTTTACCATCCGCCATGACGATGCGCGACGGCGCGGGGCTTCCCGCGCGCAATTCACGCATCTGAAGGAGAGGCATATGACCCCGCAGGACATGGCAACCAAGGCCGGCGAACATCTGGGCACCAGCGAATGGGTGGAGATGAGCCAGGAGCGCATCAACCAGTTCGCCGAAGCCACCGGCGATCATCAGTTCATCCATATCGACGAGGAAAAGGCCAAGATGACGCCCTTCGGCGGCACCATCGCACATGGCTTCCTGACGCTGTCGATGATCCCCTACCTGTCCGCCAATTCCGACCTGCCCAAGGTCGACGGCGTGAAAATGGGCGTCAATTACGGTGGCAACAAGACGCGCTTCATCAGCCCGGTGAAATCCGGCAAACGCATCCGCGGCCACTGGAAGCTGGTCGATCTGAGCGAAAAGCGCCCCGGCCAGTGGCAGCAGACCAGCGAGATCACCATCGAGATCGAGGGCGAGGACAAGCCCGCTCTGATCACCGAATGGATCATGCAGTTCTTCGTCTGAGGTTTAATGTCATCCCAGCGCAAGCTGGGATCCGTCCGCTCGGCCGGACTTCATCGAGAAAGATCCCAGCCTAAGCTGGGATGACGAAAGGTTTCAAAAATGCGCGACGCAGTCATCGTATCCACCGCACGCACCGCCATCGGCCGCGCCTATAAGGGCGGCTTCAACGACACCACCGGACCGACGCTGGGCTCCTATTCGCTCAAGGCCGCGATCGAGCGGGCCGGCGTCGAGCCGGGCCTCATCGACGACGTGGTCTGGGGTTCGGCGCTCCAGCAGGGGACGCAGGCGGGCAATCTCGCGCGCCAGGTCGCGCTGCGCGCCGGCTGCCCGATCGGCACCAGCGGCATGACCATCGATCGCCAGTGCTCCTCGGGCCTGATGGCCATCGCCACCGCCTCCAAGCAGGTCACGCTCGACCGTATGGACGTGGTCGCCGCCGGCGGGCAGGAATCGATCAGCCTGGTGCAGACCAAGGAAATGCGGGTGATGCCCGACCCCGAACTGATCGCCATGCATGGCGCGATCTACATGCCGATGCTGCAGACCGCCGAGACCGTCGCCCAACGCTACGGCATCAGCCGCGAGGCGCAGGACGAATACGCGCTCCAGTCGCAGCAGCGCACCGCGGCGGCGCAGGAAGCCGGCCGCTTCGACGCCGAGATCGTTCCGGTCACCACCACGCACAAGGTCAAGGACAAGGAAAGCGGCGAGGTTTCCGACCAGGAAATCACCATCGCCAAGGACGAGGGCAACCGTCCGCAGACCACGCTCGAAGGCCTGTCCTCGCTCCAGCCGGTCATGGGGCCGGACACCACCATCACCGCGGGCAACGCCTCGCAGCTCTCCGACGGGTCCTCGGCCTGCGTGATCATGGAAGCCAAGCTCGCCGAACAGCAGGGCCTGCAGCCGCTGGGCCGCTACATCGGCATGGCGGTCGCGGGCACCGAGCCCGACGAGATGGGGATCGGCCCGATTTTCGCCATTCCCAAGCTGCTCGAGCGTTTCGATCTCAAGGTCGACGACATCGGGATCTGGGAACTCAACGAAGCCTTCGCGGTCCAGGTGATCTATTGCCGCGACAAGCTGGGGATCGACAACGACAAGCTCAACGTCAGCGGCGGCTCGATCTCGATCGGCCACCCCTACGGCATGACCGGCGCACGCTGCGTCGGCCACACGCTGATCGAGGGCAAGCGTCGCGGCGCGAAATACGGCGTCGTCACCATGTGCGTCGGCGGCGGCATGGGCGCGGCGGGGCTGTTCGAGATCTTCTGATTTCGGGTCGAGCGTTATGCGAAAGGGGCGGCCGGGGAGACCCGAGCCGCCCTTTTTCATGGGCTGAGCAGATAGGTTTAGGCTGGAAGGCGAACCTGAATTAACCTTCCATGAGCTCCTCACCCGTGCGCGGCGATGAACTCCTCGACCACGGGTGCGATCTTGTCGCGCCAGCGGCTGCCGTTGAAGATGCCGTAATGGCCCGCCCCCTCGGCCATGAAATAGCGCTTCTTCGCGGCGTCGAGATTGGGGGTCAGTTCGAGCGCGGCGCGGGTCTGGCCCAGACCCGAGATATCGTCGCGCTCGCCCTCGATCGCCAGCAGCGCGGTCTTGGTGATCTTGCCCAGATCGACCAGCCGGTCGCGGTGGGTGAAGGTGTTGTTGGGGATCGCGTGGGTCTGGAACACCTCTTCGACCGTCTGCAGGTAGAATTCCGCGGTCATGTCGCAGACCGAGCGGTATTCCTCGTAGAAATCCTTGGTCGCCTGCGCGCCCTCGTCATTGCCCGCGTTGATGTGCTTGAACATCTCGTAATGGCTGGTGAGATGGCTGCCGAGATTCATGCTCATGAAGCTCGCGAGCTGGAGGAAGCCCGGGTAAACGCGCCGCCCCGCGCCGCGATGCTGCATCGGCACGGTGGCGATCACGGTCTGGCGGAACCATTCGATCGGGCGATCCATCGCCATGTCGTTGACCGAGGTCGGCGAGCAGCGGGTGTCGATCGGTCCGCCCATCATGGTCAGCGTGGCGGGAGTGCAGGGGTGATCGTCGCGGTTCATGATCGCGGTCGCGGCGAAGACCGGGACCGAGGGCTGGCAGACCGCCATCACATGCGCGTTTGCGCCGATATGTTCGAGAAACTCGATCACATAGTCGATATAGTCGTCGAGATCGAAATGCCCGTCGCTCAGGGGGACGGTCTTGGCGTCGGCCCAGTCGGTAACATAAACCTCGTAATTCTCGATCATCCGTTCGACCGTGCCGCGCAGCAGCGTGGCGTAATGCCCGCTCATCGGCGCCACGATCAGCAGCCGCGGCGCATCCTCGGGCAGGCCGGCGCGGTGGAAGCGCTTGAGATCGCCGAACGGCTTGTTGACCACGGTCGCCTCGACCACCGGATCGTCCTTGCCGTCCACCGCAACGCTCTCGATCCCCCAGGCAGGCTTGCCGCGCGGCGCGGAGGCATGGGCGAAGACCTCGAGCGCGGACGCCGCGATCGAGCCCATGCCGAGATATCCCAGCGGGCTGGCGTAATTCGCCGGATTGGCCGGGTTGGTCATCATCTCCGCGCCGATAGCGGCCCAGGCGCTGGCGCTCGAGAGCCAGCTGCGCTGCAATTCGTAAGCGTGGTAAAGCATTGGTTTTCCCTGCAAACACCGCGTCCGGGCGTCCGGACATGGCGGCAAGGTGGCGCCTCGGGGCCTATTGTGCAATGCACAATCGACCGACGCCCGTCCCCCGCACGCGCGCGGGAACCCCCTTTCGCACCAGCGCAAACCGGCGAACAAACGCGGCGAGTCTATGGATTTCGCCAGCGCGGCGCCCTAGGTGGTTCGCATGGACGGAGCTCAGACGAACGATAGCGTTCCGCGCGAAGACTTCCAGAGCGCGGGGCGCGAGGGCGAACCGCCCAAGGCGCGTTCGATCCGTCCGCTGGTCATGGTCTACCACGCGGCGCTGGCCTATCCCGGCTATCTCGCGCTGGCGGCGCTGGCGCTGCTGGTCACCGCTGCCGCCACGCTCGCGATACCGGCGGGGTTCAAGCTCATCATCGACCAGGGCTTCGCCGCCGGCGCCGATCCCGATGCGATCGGGCGCTGGTTCCGCTATCTGCTGCTGATCGTCCTCGTGCTCGCGCTGGGCACGGCGATGCGGTTCTATTTCGTCAGCTGGCTGGGCGAACGCGTGGTTGCCGATATCCGTCTGAGCACCCACCGCAACCTGATGCGGCTGGCGCCCGATTTCTACGAAGAGAATTCGCCCAAGGAGATATCCAGCCGGCTGACCAGCGACACCACGCTGATCGAGCAGGTGGTGGGCACCACCGTGTCGGTCGCGCTGCGCAACCTGCTGATGGCGATCGGCGGGACGATCTACATGTTCTATCTGGTCCCCGGGCTGACGCTGGGGCTGATCCTGATCATCCCGGCCATCATGCTGCCGCTGACCTATTTCGGACGGCGGCTGCGCACCGTCAGCCGCACCAGTCAGGACCGGGTGGCGGATATCGGGGCGATGGTCACCGAAGTGCTCTCGGCGATGAAGATCGTCCAGGGTTTCAACCAGCAGGAGCGCGAGAGCGGGCGGTTCGGCGATGCGGTGGAGCGCACCTTCACCGTGGCGCGCCGCCGCATCCTGATCCGCGCGGCGATGACCTCGATCATCATCATGTTCGTCTTCGGGGGGATCACCATCCTGATCTGGCGCGGCGCCGCGGCGGTTGCCGAGGGCACGATCACCGGCGGGACCATCGCCGCCTTCGTGCTGACCGCGGGTCTGGTCGCGGGCGCCTTCGGTTCGCTCACCGAGGTCTACGGCGACTTGCTGCGCGGTGCCGGGGCCGCCAGCCGGATCGCGGAACTGAAGGACGAGCGCCCCACCGTCGCCGCCCCCGCACGCCCGCAGGCGCTGCCGGTGCCGCCGCGCGGCAGCCTGTCGTTCCGCAATGTCACCTTTCGCTACCCGACGCGGCCCGAGGTCGCGGCGCTGGCCGATTTCACGCTCGAGGTCGAACCGGGCGAAACGGTGGCCATCGTCGGTCCCTCGGGGGCGGGCAAATCGACCATTTTCCAGCTCGCCGAGCGGTTCTACGACCCTCAGGCGGGGACGATCCGGCTCGACGGGGTGCCGCTGACCAGCGCCGACCCTCATGCGGTGCGCGAACGGATCGCGATGGTGCCGCAGGACGGCGTGTTGTTCAGCGCCAATGCGCGCGACAACATCCGCTACGGCGCCTGGGACGCCACCGACGAGCAGGTGTGGGAAGCCGCGCGGGCGGCCAATGCGGCGCAGTTCCTCGAGGACCTCCCCGACGGGCTCGACACCTATCTGGGCGAAAACGGCACGCGGCTTTCGGGCGGGCAGCAGCAGCGGCTCGCCATCGCCCGCGCGGTGCTGCGCGACGCGCCGATCCTGCTGCTCGACGAGGCCACCAGCGCGCTCGATGCCGAGAGCGAGCGCCTGGTGCAGGATGCGCTCGACCACCTCATGCGCGACCGCACCACGCTGGTGATCGCGCACCGGCTCGCCACCATCCGTGCCGCGGACCGGATCGTGGTGATGGAGGCCGGCCGGATCGTCGAACAGGGCACCCATTCCCAATTGTCGGCCGGCGGCGGGCTCTACGCCCGGCTGGCGACGCTCCAGTTCGGGCTAGAGAGCGCCTGAACCCACTGGGCGTTCGACGGAAAGCCGAGTTCGCCCGTCCAACGGATTTGGCGTTGGGAATGCGCTGGGCTAGGCTCGCCGCCACAGTCCGGCGCGCTGCACGCGCGCGGACGGTCGCATTCTCGGGAGACTAACCAATGATCCGTACCCTTCTCGCCGGCGGCGCCAGCGCCATCGCGCTCGCCATCGCCGCACCGGCCTTCGCGCAGGCCCAGGACGAGGCCAACGCCGCTGCCGCTGCCGAACCGACCACTCCGACCATGAGCTTCGGCGAATGGGGTTTCGACCCGGAATATCTCTCGGACGATATCGATCCGGGCGACGACTTCTTCGGGTATGCCAACCAGACCTGGCTCGACGCCAACCCGCTGCCGCCCGAATTCGGCCGCTTCGGCGCCTTCAACCTGCTGCGCGAGAAATCGACCACGGACGTCAAGGCGCTGGTCGACGAGCTGGTCGCCAAGGACCCCGCCGCGCTGTCCGGCGACGAGCGACGTATCGTGGAGGCCTATCGGTCCTATATGGACACCGCCGCGATCGAGGCCAACGGTCTCGCGCAGGCGCAGGGCTATCTCGACACCATCAAGGGCGCGGAAACGCTGGCCAGCCTGGTGACCCTGTGGAGTTCGCCGGGCTATGCCACCCCGCTGGGCGGCTATGTCAGCGTCGATGCCAAGGAGCCGGATCGCTATTCGGTCCATCTCGGCGCTGGCGGGCTGGGACTGCCCGATCGCGACTACTATCTCGACGAGAGCGAGAAGGGCGTCGAGATCCAGCAGAAATACCGCGACTATCTCGCCTTCCTGCTGGGCGAGGCGGGTTATGCCGATCCCGCCGCGATGGCGCAGACGGTCTATGGTTTCGAAGACCGGATCGCGCGCACCGTCTCTTGGGACAGAGCGGTGCGCCGCAATCGCGACCTGACCTACAACGCGGTCACCCCTGCGGAACTGGGCGAGATGGCGGACGGGTTCCCGGTCGCCGCAATGCTCGAGACCAGCGGCTTCGACGCCACCGATCGCTTCGTGATCGGCGATCTGCCCCCGACCCCCGAAGAAGCCGAGCGGCTCGGCCTGGCCGAGGACGTCCTCGCCAAGATCGGTGGCGGCACGCCGGCGATGATGCGCCTGCTGGTCGATACGCCGGTGGAAGTGCTGCAGGCTTGGACGGTCAAGGAGTTCCTCGAGAACAACGCCGCTATCCTTCCGAGCCGTTTCGACGAGGCGGATTTCGCTTTCTTCGGCCAGACGCTGCAGGGCACGCCCGAGCAGCGTGCGCGCTGGAAGCGCGCCATCGCCGAGACCGAGGGGCTGATGGGCGAATTGCTCGGCAAGAGCTACGTCGCGCGCTATTTCCCGCCCGAGAACAAGGCGGCGATGGACGATCTGGTCGCCAATTTGCGGATCGCGGTCAGGCAGTCGATAGACGATATCGAATGGATGGGTGACGAGACCAAGATCCAAGCCCTCGCCAAACTCGACAGCTTCGACCCCAAGATCGGCTATCGCGAGAATCTCGAAACCTACGAGGGCCTCGAGATCACTCCGGGCGAACCGCTCGCCAACCGTATGGCGGCGGCCAAGTGGCAATGGCAGGACAATCTGTCCAAGCTGGGCCAGCCGATCGATCGGACCGAATGGTTCATGCTGCCGCAGACGGTCAACGCCTATTACAACGCGACCAAGAACGAGATCGTCTTCCCCGCCGCAATCCTGCAGCTGCCCTTCTTCGCGCTGAGCGCGGATCCGGCGGTGAATTACGGCGCGATCGGTGGGGTGATCGGGCATGAGATCGGCCACGGCTTTGACGATCAGGGTTCGAAATACGACAGCACCGGAATGCTGCGAAACTGGTGGACCGATGCCGACCGCGCCGCCTTCGACGAGCGCGGCACCGCGCTGGTCGAGCAGTACAACGCCTTCTGTCCGCTCGACGACGGCGAGACTTGCGTCAACGGACGGCTGACGCTGGGCGAGAACATCGGCGATCTGGGCGGGCTCAGCCTGGCCTATCGCGCCTACAAGATCGCGACCGAGGGCAAAGACGTGCCGGTGATCGACGGGCTGACCGGCGACCAGCGCTTCTTCCTCGCCTGGGCGCAGGTTTGGCGTTCGGCGCAGCGCGAGGAGACCGCGCGGCAGCGGCTGCGCACCGACAGCCACAGCCCCGAAGAGTTCCGCACCAACGGCGTCGTGCGCAATATGGACGCCTGGTACGAAGCCTTCGGCGTGACGCCGCAGGACGAACTCTACCTGCCGCCCGAAGAGCGTATCACCATCTGGTAAGCGCCCGAAGCGACGACCGGATCGCGCGACCAGCGGTACGCAAAGCAAAAAAGGGGGTGCCGGTCGCTTGACTTGGCACCCCCTTTCTTCATGGCGCCACAGTCATGGACAACACGCTCACCGCCATTCTGCTCGGCATCCTCGAAGGGCTGACCGAATTTCTCCCGGTCAGCTCGACCGGGCACCTCATCCTCGCGCAGGCCTGGTTCGGCTACGACCCCGACCAGTGGCAGCAGTTCAACATCGTGATCCAGCTAGGCGCGATCCTGGCGGTGGTGGTGAGCTACCGGAAGCTGTTCTGGGACATGGGGATGGGATTGTTTCGGCGCGAGACCGAATCCTGGCGCTTCACCCGCAACATCTTCCTCGGCTTCCTCCCCGCCGCCTTCATCGGTCTGCTGGCCAAGGATGCGATCGACGTGATGCTGGGCGCGCCGCTGGTGGTCGCGGTAGCCTTGGTGGTCGGGGGTGTGGCGATCCTTGTGTTGGAAAGGATCATCCCGGCGCGCGAGGACAAGGGCGTTGCCGCGCTCTCAGCCGGTACCGCACTGGCGATCGGTCTCGCCCAGTGCCTCGCGATGGTGCCCGGCACGAGCCGTTCGGCCTCGTCCATTCTGGGCGCGCTGGCAATGGGCGTGGGCCGCAAGACCGCCGCCGAATTCTCCTTCTTTCTCGCGGTTCCCACCATGCTCGGCGCCGCGACGGTCAAGATTCTCGACGATCCCGCGCTGCGATCGGGCGAGGCAGCGATCGGCTGGGGCGAGATCGCGCTGGGCTTCGCCGCCGCCTTTCTGGTGGCGCTGGTGGTCATCCGCGCCTTCGTCGCCTTCGTCAGCAAGCACGGTTTTGCGCCGTTCGCCTGGTATCGCATCGTGATCGGTAGCGCGTTCGTCTTCTGGCTGATGGCTTGAATACGACCCGTGCGATCTCCAGCTTCCCGAACGCTTCGTCGCAATCATGGCGGAATCATGGCGATGACGCTTGCAACGCCGGGTCTTCTATCGCAGTGAGGCGCACGAGCCGAATTCGCGTTGCGGACGGCTCAACTTCAAGGGGAAATATTATGAAGAGCATTTTCAAGACCTCGATGGTCGTTTCGGTTGCCGCTCTGAGCCTCGGCCTCGCCGCTTGCGACAGCGCCGCTGAAAACCAGGCCGAAGACGAGATCGAAGCCACCGAAGAAGTCGCCGAAGAGCAGGTCGACCTGATGGAAGAGACCGGCGAGATCACCGATGATCAGGCCGACGCCATGGACGAGAACATCGAAGCCGAAGCCGATGCGGCTGAGGAAGCGATCGACGAAACCGACGCGGCGACCACCACCGAAACCATGTAATCGACTTAGTCGATTGCGAGAAAGCCGGCCCGGGAGCGATCCCGGGCCGGTTTTTCTTTGTCCCGCGTTCCGTGTGTAGACCGGGCCGTGGCTAGACCGGGCGCGCCCCGCTCCCGCGTCCCCCGCGCAGCAGATATTCCTGCGTCCCGCGGTTGAGCACGTTGTCGACGTCGATCACCGCGGAATTGGCATAGGTGAAGGCGGGCGGCAGATTGCGATAGAGGCGGTCGAAATCACGCTCCACCGTCTGGCGGTAGAGATCCTCGAAGCTCTCGATCACGAAATAGGTCGGCTGGAGATCGCTGATCACGTAATCGGTGCGCATGACCCGGTCGACGTTGAGCATGATGCGGTTGGGGCTCTTGGCCTCGCTCGCATAGACCACCTCGGTGGGGCCCGAGAGGATACCCGCGCCATAGGCCTTGATGCCGTCGGCTTCCTGGATCAGGCCGAACTCCACCGTGTACCAGTAGAGCGCACCGAGCGCCTTCAGCCGGTTGTAGCGCATCGCCTTCCACCCAGCCTTGCCGTATTCCTGCATGTAATCGGCAAAGGTCGGGTCGGTGAGCATCGGTACATGGCCGAAGACATCGTGGAAGACGTCGGGCTCCTGAATATAGTCGAAGGTCTCGCGCGTGCGGATGAAATTGCCCGCGGGGAAGCGGCGGTTGGCGAGGTGCCAGAAGAAGACGTGGTCGGGGATCAGCATCGGCACCGGCACCACGCTCCAACCGGTGAGCGCGTCCAGATCGGCGCTCATCGTGGCGAAATCGGGGACCCCGCCTTTGCCCAGATCGAGCTTCTCGAGACCCGCCATGAAGGCGCTCGCGGCGCGGCCGGGCAGCACCTCCATCTGCCGCGCGAAGAGCTCGTCCCAGATCGCATGCTCTTCGGGGGTGTAAACGGTCTGCTTGGGCTCTAGCCAGTCCTCGCCCAGATGGTCGGGCCGCCGCAGCGGCGCGGTGAAGACCTCTTCCGGCATTTCCGGAAGGCGGCTGAAATCCTGTTCTGTGGTCGCGAGTGTTGCCATCGGTCCTATCTAGCGCGTGCCGGGGCGGGTTACAAATCGGGCCGTCAAATCAGGCGGCGCGTTCGAACAGCGCGGCCATTCCCTGACCGCCGCCGATGCACATGGTTTCGAGGCCGTAGCGGACCTCGCGGCGCTGCATCTCATATGCCATGTCGGCAAGGATCCGCAGCCCGGTCGCGCCGATCGGATGGCCGAGCGAAATGCCCGAGCCGTTCACGTTGAGGATTTCGCGGCGCGAATCATCCTCGCTCCAGCCCCAGCCCTTGAGCACGGCGAGCACCTGCGGCGCGAAGGCCTCGTTCAATTCGACCAGCCCGATATCGTCCCAGCCCATCCCGGTGCGCGCGAACAGCCGCTCGACCGCGGGGACCGGGCCGAT
>JAHJWA010000073.1 GCA_018828205.1 Alphaproteobacteria bacterium | reverse complement strand
ATTCGGCATCGAGCAGCGCGCCGTGCTTGACGCGGTGGCTGCGATCGATCCCGTAGCGCGAACACAGCGCATCGAGCGAGAGCTTGGCACCGGGATAGCGCTTCTTGGCCAGCGAGACCGTGTCGATCATCCGGGTGAGGCAGACCGCCTCGCGCCCGCACAGACCCAGCTCGGCATTGAGAAAGCCGAAGTCGAACCCGGCATTATGCGCCACCAGCGGCGAATCGCCGATGAAATCGAGCAGCGCCGAGGCGCCGTCGCGGAACAGCGGCTTGTCCGCCAGAAAGGCCGCCGACAGGCCGTGCACCGCCTCGGCGCCCGCGGGCATGTCGCGTTCGGGATTGTAATAGGCGTGGAAGGTCTCGCCCGTGGGGACCAGATCGACCATCTCGACGCAGCCGATCTCGACCATCCTGTCGCCGGTCTTCGGGTCCAGTCCGGTGGTTTCGGTGTCGAAGACGATTTCACGCATCCCGGGTTCTATCGGCCCGATTCCCGGCAGATTCAAGGGGAGGGGGCAGGTCCGTCGCGCAATCGCTCGATCAGCGCCCGGACCTGCGCCCTGGTCTGCGCCAGCGGCACCCCGGTGGGGATCACGTGATCGGCCAAAGCGCGCTTGTCCGCATCGGGGGTCTGGAGCGAGAGGATATGCGCGAATTTGTCCGCATTCATTCCCGGACGCGCCAGCACGCGGGCGCGCTGCACATCGGCGGGGGCGGAGACGACGATGACCCGATCGACCTGGCTCGCACCGCCCTTCTCGAACAGGAGCGGGATGTCGAACACCACCATCGGCGCGCTGCCGTGTTCGATCAGGAATTCGACCCGCCGCGCGGCCACCGCCGGATGGACGATCGCCTCGAGCCGCGCCAGCGCCGCTTTGTCGCCGAACACCTGTTCCCCGAGCGCGTCGCGCCGGACACCCTCGGGCCCGGTGCTGCCGGGGAACGCCGCCTCGATCGCGGCGACCAGCGCGCCGCCGGGCCCCTGCATCGAGCGGACCACCGCATCGGCATCGAACACCGGCACGCCCGCGCTTTCGAACATCTCGGCGACGGTCGATTTGCCCATGCCGATCGAGCCGGTGAGCCCGAGGATCAGCGGGCGGGTCACGCGGTGAGCCTCGCGCGCAATTCGGCATCGTGCCCGCGCGGGGGCGGGGCGCCGTAGAACCGCTCGAAGGCGCCGGCCGCCTGGCCGATCAGCATCGCGAGCCCGTCGATGGTGGCGAACCCGGCCGCGCGGGCGGAACGCAGGAAAGGGGTCTCGAGCGGATCGGTGACGATGTCGTAGGCGATGCTCCCGGGGGGCGCATGGCTCCAGTCGAAGGCCAGCGGCGGCTGGCCGCGCATCCCCAGCGGGCTGGCGTTGACCACGAGGTCGCAGCAGCCTTCGCGATCGTCGAAGGCAAAACCGGTGGTGTCCTCAAAGACCGAGAGCGGAACCGCATGGTGCTCGCCATCGTGGGCGAGCTCGTCGAGGATGGCGCGCGCCTTGCCCGGATCCCGCCCCGCCAGCACCAGCGTGAAGCCTTCGCCGGCCAGTCCGGCCACGATCGCGCGCGCCGCGCCGCCGGTGCCGATCACCCGCGCCATCCGGAACAGGTGCCGTTTGTTCAATCGCTCGGCGAGCGGCTCGAGAAAACCGCCGACATCGGTGTTGCGCCCGACCAGCGCGCCATCCTTCGCGCGGTGGACGGTGTTGACCGCGCCGACCCGGCGCGCGAGCGGTTCGATCCGGTCGAGCAGCGGCATCGCCGCCTGCTTGTGCGGCATGGTGATGTTGCAACCGCGCCAGTCGGGATCGCCGCGGCGCTCGGCAAAATAATCATCAAGGCCATCGGGTGCGACGCGGGTCGCGCGATACTCGCCCTCAATCCCGAGCTTCTCCAGCCAGAAACTATGGATCGCGGGCGATTTGGACTGCGCGATCGGATCGCCGATCACCTCGGCATAGGGCGTGCTCATTGGGGGGGCGTGCTCATTCGGGAAGGATTGCCTGCTCGCGCAAAGCGGCGAGCACCTGCAGCAGCGGCATGCCCAGCACGGTGAACTGGTCGCCCATCACGCTGGCGAACAATTGCACCCCCGGCCCCTCGATCCGGAACACCCCGACGCAATAGGACACCGCGGGCCATTCGGCATCGAGATAGGCCGCGATGAACTCTTCGCTCAGGTCGCGGACCCGCAGCCGGGCGAAATCCGATCCGACCCAGACGATCCGGCCCTCGACGGCCAGCGCGGCGGCGCTGTGCAGCGTCATCGTCTTGCCCGAGAAAAAGCGCAGATGTTCGGCCGCCTGTTCGCGGCTGGCGGGCTTGTCGAAGCGGCGACCCTCGACCTCGACCAGCGAATCGCTGCCCAGCACCGGAGTGTCAGGGTGCAGCGCGGACACCGCAGCCGCCTTCGCGGCGGACAGCGCCTGCGCGATCTCCTCTGGCTCGGCGCCCGCCATCTCGGCTTCGAGCGCGCGCTCGTCGACATCGGGTTTCTCGACCTTGAAACGCACCCCCGCCGCCTCCAGCATCGCCTGGCGCGAGGCGCTGCCCGAGGCGAGGATCAGCCCGCTGCCGCCCAGATCGTCGCGGATATCGGCGCTCATATCGGCTTCACCCCCTCGAACAGCGTGTCGTCGCGGCGCCGGCGATCGCCCAGCAGCTTGATGATCGCCGCGGCGGTCTCCTCGATCGAGCGGCGGGTGACATCGATCACCGGCCAGCCATTGTCCGCGAACATGCGGCGCGCGAACTGCACCTCCGAAGTGACCCGTTCGGAATCGACATAGGAGGTCTGGGTCCGCTCGTTGAGCGTCAGGAGGCGGTTGCGGCGGATCTGCACCAGCCGTTCGGGCGCGGTGGTCAGCCCGACCACCAGCGGATGGCGCAGGTTGAACAGCGAGGGCGGGGGCGGGCTCTCGACCACCAGCGGGATATTGGCGACCTTGTAGCCGCGGTTGGCGAGATAGATGCTGGTCGGGGTCTTGGACGAGCGCGAGACCCCGGCGAGCAGGATATCCGCCTCCTCCCAATTCTCCCAGCCGATCCCGTCGTCATGCGCGATGGTGAACTGGATCGCCTCGACCCGGTCGAAATAGGCCTGGTCCATCAGGTGCTGGCGGCCGGGCCGGCCTTGCGCCTCGCGCCCCAGCGCGGCCTCGAGCGCGGCGGTCACCCCGTCGAGCACCGGTACCGATTTGAGCGACAGCGTCCGGCAATGCTCCTCGAGCCGCGAGCGGGTTTCCGGATTGACCAGCGTGTACAAAACCATACCCGGATTGGCGGACAGCTCGGGCACGATCCGGTCGAGATGCTGGCGCGAGCGCACCATCGGCCAGAAATGCCGCTCGACCTCGGCATCCTCGAACTGGGCGATCGCCGCCTTGGCGATCATCTCCAGAGTCTCCCCGGTGGAGTCCGAAACGAGGTGGAGATGGATACGGCTCACTGCGGCTCCCGGCCCTGTGGAGAAGAGCCGGCATAAACCACGGGACAGGCCTGACGACAAGTTGAGACCCCAATCCATACCCACTGCCAGCCATTTGCTCCCGTCGCTTGTCGACAGTTCGGGAGGGATGTGAACAGGCTGGGGAGAGCAGGGATAAGTATGACTCGACTCGGGCTGCGCCGCGAGTCGGATCGCTTGGCGAGCCTTTGCATCGCGGGAGAAATCGGGCAGGAACCCGCTGTGCCCGTTCTCCACAGGGCCAACAGACTCCATCAATCTATATATAAATCTAATTTTTTTGGATTGGACTCGCTCGATGCCCGGTCTCCTGCTCGACACTCTCGCCGGCACGCGCGCGGCAAAGCCCCCCGTCTGGCTGATGCGCCAGGCCGGTCGCTATCTGGCGGAATATCGGGCCTTGCGCGCCGAGAAGGGCGGGTTTCTCGATCTCGTCTACGACAGTCCCTCCGCGGCCGAGGTGACGCTGCAGCCGATCGAGCGCTTCGGCTTCGATGGTGCGATCCTGTTTTCGGATATTCTGATCGTCCCGCACGCCATGGGTCAGCATCTGGAGTTTCTGGCGGGCGAGGGCCCCAAGCTGTCGCCGCGGCTGATCGATGCAACGCTCGAGAGCTTGCAGCCCGATCCCACCCGCTACGAGCCGGTCTACGAGACCGTGCGGCTGTGCCGGCAGCGGTTGAGCGACCAGGTGACCATGCTCGGCTTTGCCGGCAGCCCCTGGACCGTCGCGACCTACATGATCGCGGGCGAGGGCAGCCGCGACCAGCACGATGCCCGCGCGCTGGCTTACCGCGATCCCGGCGCGATGCAGGCGATCATCGATGCCATCGCCGATCAGACGATCGATTACCTTTGCGGCCAGGTCGAGGCGGGCGCCGAGGCGATCCAGCTGTTCGACAGCTGGTCGGGCAGCCTCGCGCCGAGCGAGTTCGAGCGCTGGGTCGTGGCGCCCAACGCGCGGATTACCGCGGCGCTCCGGGCGCGCTTCCCCGACCTGCCGGTGATCGGTTTCCCCAAGGGCGCGGGCGAGAAGCTGCCGGCCTATGCGCGCGAGACCGGTGTCCAGGCGGTCGGGGTGGACGAGACCATCGATCCGGTCTGGGCAGCGCGCGAATTGCCCGCGGGCATGCCGGTGCAGGGCAATCTCGACCCGCTGCTGCTGCTGGCGGGGAGCGACGAGCTGGAGAAGCGGTGCCGGGTGATCCTCGACGCCTTCGCCGACCGGCCGCATGTCTTCAACCTCGGCCACGGCATCGACCGGCGCACCCCGATCGCGCATGTCGAGCGGCTGCTGGCCTGCGTCAGGGGGTGACGCGCGCCTCGGGCCTGCCTAAATGGGCTGGCGATGCAGGAAATTCTCTCGATGACCTATTACTGGCTCAAGGCCGGGCACCTGATCTTCGTGATCTTCTGGATGGCGGGGCTGTTCATGCTGCCGCGCTTTTTCGTCTACCATCAGGAGGCGCCTGCGGGTTCCGAGGAGGCCGAGCGCTGGGTCGATCGCGAGAGCCGGCTGCTCAAGATCATCCTGACGCCCTCGCTGGTGGTGGTCTGGATCCTGGGGCTGACGCTGGCCGTCACCACCGGCGCGCATACGCAGGGGTGGTTTATCGCCAAGCTGGTGCTGGTGCTGGCGCTGTCGGGCTATCACGGCTGGATGAGCGCCTATGCCAAGAAGCTGGCCCGCGGCGACTACGCGCTCAGCGGGCGCAATTTGCGGCTGCTCAACGAGGTGCCGGGGCTCGCCGCGGCGTTGATCGTGGTGCTCGCGGTGATCAAGCCCTTCTAGCCTTCAAGGGGCCGTCCGACGCTTTGGCGATTGACGCAGGCGCGGCGCGGTCCTAATTCCGCATGCATCTTACCGGTTACAGGCCCCGCACTCTTGTCGGGGCCGGGTCCGCTTTCCCCAAGCCCGTCCTGCGCATCGTCTCGGGACAGACAGACCTTCCGGCCAGCTCTCTGTTACCATTCCCCTATTGTTCGAGACAATCCATGCATCTCAAGGATCTTAAAGAAAAACCGCCGGCCGATCTGGTCGCGATGGCCGAGGAACTCGGCGTCGAGGGCGCATCCACCATGCGCCGGCAGGATCTGATGTTCTGCATCCTTCGCGAGCTCGCCGAGGATGAGGAATATGAAGAAAAGATCATGGGGATCGGCACCATCGAGGTGCTGCAGGACGGCTTCGGCTTCCTGCGCAGCCCCGAGGCCAATTACCTCGCGGGGCCCGACGATATCTACGTCTCGCCCAATCAGGTCCGCAAATGGGGCCTGCGCACCGGTGACACCGTCGAGGGCGAGATCCGCGCGCCGCGCGAGGGCGAGCGCTATTTCGCGGTGACCAAGCTGACGCAGGTCAATTACGAGGATCCCGATCAGGTCCGCCACCGCACCAATTTCGACAACCTCACCCCGCTCTACCCCGACGAGAAGCTCTCGCTCGACACGCTCGACCCGACCGTGCTCGACAAATCGGCGCGGGTGATCGACATCATCTCGCCGCAGGGCAAGGGCCAGCGCGCGCTGATCGTCGCGCCGCCGCGGGTCGGCAAGACCGTGCTGCTGCAGAACATGGCCAAGGCCATCACCGACAACCACCCCGAGGTGTTCCTGATCGTCCTGCTGATCGACGAACGCCCCGAGGAAGTCACCGACATGCAGCGCAGCGTGAAGGGCGAGGTGATCGCCTCGACCTTCGACGAGCCTGCCAACCGTCACGTCCAGGTCGCCGAAATGGTGATCGAAAAGGCCAAGCGCCTGGTCGAGCACAAAAAGGATGTCGTCATCCTGCTCGATTCGATCACCCGTCTCGGCCGCGCCTACAACACCGTTGTGCCGAGCTCGGGCAAGGTGCTGACCGGCGGTGTCGACGCGAATGCTCTGCAGCGTCCCAAGCGCTTCTTCGGCGCGGCGCGCAACATCGAGGAGGGCGGTTCGCTCTCGATCATCGCCACCGCGCTGATCGACACCGGTAGCCGGATGGACGAGGTCATCTTCGAGGAATTCAAGGGCACCGGCAACTCGGAAATCGTCCTCGATCGCAAGGTCGCCGACAAGCGCATCTTCCCCGCGCTCGATGTCGGCAAGTCGGGCACCCGCAAGGAAGAGCTGCTGGTCGAGAAGGACAAGCTCTCCAAGATGTGGGTGCTGCGCCGGATCCTCATGCAGATGGGCACCATCGACTCGATGGAATTCCTGCTCGACAAGATGAAGGATTCCAAGACCAACGAGGACTTCTTCGAGACGATGAACCAGTAGATCGCTGGCCGCCCGGGGTGCAGCTCCGGGCGGTGTTTGGCGAAAGCTGTTGCTCGGCTGCGGCGTGCAAGGTATTGGCGTTAAGGGGAAACGCCATCGAACGCCTTGTCTATACCAGCCATGCCAGTTCGACACTCGCGAACACCGATGTGTTTTCGATCGTCGAGACTTCCTCGCGCAACAATTCGACGCGCGATGTAACGGGCCTGCTGGTGTATGTGGGCGCGCGCTTTCTCCAGCTCCTGGAAGGCGAGACCGACGCGCTTGACGAGCTGATGGTGGTGCTCGCGCGCGACCCGCGCCATCGCGAGCTGACCGTCCACCATCGCTCACCCGCTGCGACCCGGGCCTTTCCCCACTGGCGGATGCGCCGGCTCGATACCTCCCTGGCGCGCCGCGAAGAGGTCCTGCGCGCGCTCTCGGTGGCCGAGATCGAGCCGCGCTGTGTGAAACTGATCCGCGAGTTCATGACCGAACCCGAACGGGCGTCGGTTCAGGCTGTCTCGCGCTGAGCGCGCCCAGCGAAGAATCCCGAGCGGCGATTGCGGTTAACGGGTTGCTAGGGAAGTGTGTGCAAGCGGCTGGCATATAAAGGGAATACGCCATGGACCGCATTCTATACACCAGCCGTGCGCGCACGGATTTGCCAAGCGAAGAAGTCTTCCGGATCATCGAGACCTCGGCCCGCAACAATCCCGCGCGCGATGTTACGGGCTTCCTGATATTCCATGACGATCGGTTTTTGCAGCTGGTGGAAGGCGAGCGCTCGGCGCTCGACGATCTCCTCGCAGTGCTCAACCGCGACCCACGCCATGGCGACCTGACCGTCCATTACCGCAAACCGGCGCGCGAGCGTTGCTTTCCCAATTGGGGGATGCGGCGGCTCGGATCCTCGGCGGAGGGCATCGAGGATATTCTGCGCACCTTGTCGCAACACGGCATCGGATCGCATTGCATGGATCTGGTGGGAGAATTTCTCACCTATGCCGAGCTCGGCGTTCTGAAGCGAACCGCCTAGCCCTTCCTGCGCTCCAACTGCGCTGCCATCATTTCCCAGACCTTGTTCACCGCCTTCAACGGGCGGACCATGACCTTGAAATCCACGATCATCCCGTCGTCGTCGAAGCGGATGATATCGACGCCGTTGACGGTGATCCCCTCCATCTCGGTCACGAATT
>JAHJWA010000072.1 GCA_018828205.1 Alphaproteobacteria bacterium | reverse complement strand
GGGCGCTTTGCCGAAGGGCTGCTTTGCCAATTCCGAAAATTCGGCAACTGGCTGATTGCTGCCCATACGTTTTCGTCTGGTGGGCGCATTAAGTCGTCATATCGCTGTTTTTCTGGGCAAAAAGACGGGCTAGAGCGCTATCCAAGGCATGGGAAATTGTCTCGAATTAGCGGGTGCACTAGCTTGACGGCCCACTGACACTCCGCCCCGTCTACGAACCCGTCCACGACAGCCTCTTTGCAATCGATGAATCGTGCATGCGTCCGTCAGAAGAGCTTCGAATTTTGGCTTCGCTTGGCTATAGCGCCGCTTCAAACGAGAAGGGTTTACATGCGTAGGATTATTTTCGCAGCTGCCGTCGCTGGCACCGCTCTGACGCTCACCGCCTGTTCGAAAGGCGCAGAAGAAACCTCCGAGACGACGTCGCAAGATACGCTCGCCGATGCCGGATTGGTTTCGGACGAGAGCGCTGGGGCAGTCGCTACCGATGCCGGTGCGGTGCTCGATGCGAACGCGGCGACTGCCGAGCAGTTGGCGGTTTTGGACGGGGTTTCTCCCGGGCTGGCTCAAGCCATCATCACCGGGCAGCCCTACCGCAGCGTGGCGGACCTGAACCGGACGCTGCTCGCGACCTTGGACGCGGAAGGAGCAGCCATGGTTCGCACGCGCGTGTTCGTGCCGGTCAACCTGAACACCGCCACTCGCGAAGAGATCGAGCTCATCCCCGGCATGACCGACCGGATGGTCGGCGAATTCCTCGAATACCGCCCCTATGAGGACATGGCCGAGTTCGACCGGGAAATCAGCAAATACGTCGATGAGGAAGAGGTCGCGCGCTTTCGCACCTACGTCACTCTTTGACGTCGCGGCCAGATCCTGACGAGTTCGATCGCCACCAGAACTGCAATGTGGATATAGGCTGCGGTCGGATCGTAGGCCGCAAGGACCCAATGCAGGAAGGTCAGCACCGCCGCCGGATAGACCAGCCGGTGCAGGCGTTTCCATGAGCGCTTGAGCGCGCGGATCGCAAGGTCGTTGGACGTCGTCGCGAGCGGTACGAAAACCGTCAGCGCGAGCCATCCCGCCAGAATATCCAGGGCGCGCAGATCCGCGAGGATTGCGGCCAGATCGGCCTTGGTGCCCAGATAGATGAGCGTGTGCCCTAGCGCGTAAGTGAAACTGGCCACGCCGAGATCTCGCCTGTGCCGCATCAGCGAGGCCGACCATCGCTGCCGAGGGAACAGGCGACGGATGGGGGTGACGGCAAGCGTCGCAATCAGCAGCCACGCCGCCCAGTCCCCGCTGTCGCGGATGGCGTGGCCGTAACCGTACACCTCGGGAGACGCGGTCCAGCGATAAAGCATCCAGCTGCCCGGCCCAGCGAGCAACAGCCAGAACCGGGCCCGCGATGCGGCGATTGTCTTCATGGATCCCGGACTAGCCCCTACCGGCGCGCAGAGGCAAATCGAATACAGACTTCCACCGGCATCTGCGAATGGCGCCTGCAGATGGCGCCGTATGGCCCGACGAGGTGTGCGCCCCGTCAGGCCATACGAGCTATGCCGATATCTTCGTCCTCAAAGCTCCACCCGCACGCCAAACCGGGCGCTGAAGGGTTCGGCGGGCTGGATATTGTTGTTGCCGTGCGCGCTGGGAAAATAGCTTTCGTCCAGCAGGTTCTCGATATTCACCTGAAGGCTGATGCGCTCGCTGACGGTAAAATAGGCCGCCGCATCGACGCGCCAATAGCCCGGCAGCTCGACGGTGTTCGAAAAGCTGGCGAACTGATCGCTCTGATGGATGACGCCAACGCCGAAGCCGAACTGCTCCGTGACGTCGAACCGGTTCCAGGCGGTAATCTGATGACGCGGCAGCTGCTGCAGTCTCGCACCCGCTGCCCCGAAATCCGAAGCCGTGCGCAGTTCGCCATCGAGATAGGTGTATCCCAGATTGGCTTGCCAGAAATCGGTGATCGAGCCGACCGCACCGATTTCGAACCCTTCGACCCGGCTTTCGCCGGTCTGGACCACCAGCCCCGTGTTGTCGGGATCGGGCGCGGTGGTGTTAGTGCGGTCGAGCCGGAAGGCGGCCGCGGTCACCAGCACCTTCTCCAACGGCGCCCATTTGACGCCCACTTCGTAATTGGTGAACTTCTCCGGTTCGAAGCGTTCGTCGCCGGGGGAAATCAGCAGAAACTGATCGCCCGCCTGTGGAAGGAAGCTTTCCGTGTAGCTGGCATAGAGCGACAGCCGCTCGACGGGCTTGACGATGATTCCCGCGCGCGGGCTGACGCGTTCGTCCACCCGGTCGCCGGGTGCACTCGAGATCAGATTGACCGTGTCGAGGTCGAACCGGTCCCAGCGCAGCCCGGCCACCAGCTCGAGATGATCGCCGATCTCCAGCTGCTCCTGCAAATAGAAGGACACGGTATCCAGCTTGCTTTCGCGCGAGCGCGACACTGGGGAGAGCGTGAATGCGGGGACCACGATTCTCTCGGCGAGCGGAGTGGTGATCCTTTGCGCGCCATTGTCGTCGAAGACGACCACGCGGCGCGAGTTCTGCGTATCCTGGCGGCTGGCTTCGATCCCCAGCAACAGCGTCGAGGCGAACCCCTCGCCGTCCGCTTCCCAGACCAGATTGGCTTGGCCGATCAGGTTCTCGCGCGTCGTCGCATCCTGATAGCCTTCGAGCGTCACCATTGAAGCCTTCACTCCAGTGGGCAGGATATTGGCGTAGATCTTGTCGTAATCGCCATATTGGACGGTCGCATTCGCGTTGAGGCCGGGGGCGAATTCGTGATCGAGACGCACCCGTCCGATATGCACCTCCGCCTGCGACCGGTTGAAATCGGGATCGCCGAAGAAGGTGTCGTCGAAGCCGCGTAGCGGACCGCCTTCGAACGAAGGGACGCCGCGATCCACCACGCGCCGATCGTCGTCGTAGGAATAGGTTGCCGTCAGCCGCGTGGCCGGGCCGAGACCGGCGGTAACAGTGGGCGAGTAGCCGATGAAGCGACCCTCGTAGAAGTCGCGATGGCTGTCGAACTCCTCATAGGTGCCGTTCAACCGCACCGCAATCGTATTGGAAAGCGGCTGGTTTACGTCCGACAGCAGGGCGAAGGCCCCAAACGTGTCGATCGACGCATTTGCAGCAGCGAAGCTGTCGCCGGTCTGTGCGAATTTCGACACGCGGTTGATCGCGCCGCCGCCGGCGCCGCGACCGAATATCAGCGCATTCGCGCCCTTGAGCACCTCGACCCGCTCGATATTGTAGAGCGGGCGATAATATTGCGCATCGTCCCTCAGCCCGTCGAGATAGAAATCGGCGGTGGTTTCCTGGCCGCGAATGAACACTTCGTCGCGGTGCCCCTCGCCTGTTTCCAGGCTGACGCCTGGTACGTATCGCAAGGCTTCGTTCAACTGGCGGATCGATTGATCCTCGAGCTGATCCTCGGTGATGAAACTGATGCCTTGGGGCACATCGATCAGCGGGGTAGGGGTCTTGGTCGCGGTGGAACCGTCATCGATGCCATAGCCGCCGCGTTCGCCGTTCACGACGATTTCGCTTGGGAGATAGTCGCGCTCCGGCTGCCCGTCGGCAGCTTCATTGGCGAGCGCCGCGGCAGGCAGGGCAGCGGATGTCAGGAGGCAGGGCGAGGCGGAACGCGCGATTGTACATGAGTTTTTTGCTTTCTTGCGAATCGTTCTTAATTGCCGCCGCGGCTAATGCGACTGGCTCGCACTTGCAACTGGAAAGCTCACCGATGGCAATCAAGTAGCCAAATCTGCGCTTGTGGGTCGTCCGACGCCCTGGCGGTTCCACCTAACCGCAAATGATGTCCGCTTTCAGGAGATCTGAGGCGGAGCTTCAATGACCAGGATTGGGGCGCAAAGCTTTCGTTGTCGGGGGCCCGCAGTCAGAGCCCGCGTCGACTACTGACATCGCTGAGGTGGGAGCGCTACGCCGACCAGCCCGCCATAATCGGCGGATGTGCCTTGTTAAAAGCATTTAAGAGGTCGGGGTATCGATGGGGGTAAGGAATCAGATTCTTATTTTGGTAACCATTGTAATTCAATTGCTTACCCGTTCATCGCGAATCCCTCCGTCTCCGCCATTTTCCTGTTTTCCGCCGCGTTGGCGGTGTGGGGCAATAGGATCCCGCCGGGTCGCAAGCGGCCCGCGCTGATCGATCAAGTCAGCCTTGCAGGGCCTGTACCAGGGGCGCCGGCTCCTCCATCGGCAACAGCGTCGCACTGCGTACGAGCACCATCGAGCGCAGCTTTTGGACCAGGAGTTCGCCCTGCCTGTCCGTCACCTGCAGGCACGCGTCGATGAACTGCCGGTCCGCGCCCCGCTCGATCGCGATGCGTTCGGGTGAAAGCCCCAGCTGGGAGACGAGGTCGAGCACGCGCAGGGGCATGTCCAGACCTCGCTCTCCCAGTATCTCGAGGCGCCTGAGTGGATTTGCGTCGGCCATATCGAACCGATCCGCGTTCAGGCGGCCAGGGTGGCGCCCACCCTCACCCGCTCGCGCGCCAGGCTGTCCGCTGCCAGGTTCGGGGCCACGCCGAGCTGATCGGCGCGCGCCAGCACCCGCGCGAGGCGCTCTGCCGTACCGTCGACGCGGCGCACCACTTCGGCGGTGTCCCAGCCGAGGTGTTCGGCGGCGACGTTGATGATGCCCCCCGCATTGACCACGCAGTCGGGTGCATAGAGCACCCCGCGCTCGGCCAGACGCACGCCGTCCGCCTCGGAAGCGAGCTGGTTGTTGGCCGCGCCGCAGACGATGGCGGCCCTGACCTTGGCGGTGGTGACCGCGTTGAAGACCGCTCCCAGCGCGCAGGGCGCGAGAATATCCGCCCTGACGCCGCAGAACTCGCTCACCGCGACCACGGCGGCTCCGGTCTTGGTCGCGATCTTCGCAAGACGCTCGGAGTTGGTATCCGCCAGCACCAGCTGCGCGCCGGCCGCGTGAAGCAGCCTCGCCAGCGCCCCGCCGACATTGCCGACGCCCTGGATCGCCACGGTACAGTCCGCGAGCGGTCGGTCGAGCTGCTGCTGCGCCAGATATTCCATCGCCCCATAGACGCCTCGCGCCGTCCATGGGGAGGGATCGCCGCCGGGGCGGCCCGGAACCTGCGCGAGCCCGGCCACATGCCTGGTTTCGGACGCGATCGCCTGCATATCGCCGACGCTGGTGCCGACATCCTCGGCGGTCAGATAGCGCCCGCCAAGCTTCTCGACCTCGCGGCCGAAGGCGGCAAACAGCTTCTCCCGGTCGAACGGCCCCTCGGGAACGCGCAGCACCGCCTTGCCTCCGCCCAGCGGCAGCTCGGCAAGCGCGTTCTTGTATGTCATTCCGCGCGCCAGCCGCGCCGCATCGACCATCATCTCCTCGCGCGTGGGATAGTGCCAGAAGCGGCACCCGCCCGCTCCCGGGCCGAGCGCGGCCGAGTGCAGCGCGATCACCCCATCGAGCCCGGCCTCTTCGTCGCGAAGCACGAAATATTCGGTATCCAACTCGTCCTGCCCGTCATTCTTCATCGAAACCCTCCTGATTGGCTCGCGGGCATTATCCAGCGGGCGAGCAGGAAAATCCTGTCTCATTTCGATGGAATTGACGGTAAATGCGGATATACTCACCCAGGATTCCCGCCTTGGAGATTATTTTGCCCTCGCTCGACCAATATGAGAAGAAGATTCTCCGCGAGCTGCAGCGCGATGCCAAGCAGACCACGGCGGAGATCGCCGAGAAGGTCGGGCTTTCGCCCTCGCCCTGCTGGCGGCGGATCGCGCGGATGGAGCGCGACGGGATCATTCTGGGCCATGTCGCGCTCGTCGACCGGCGCGCGGTCGGGCTCAACGCGCATATCTTCGCGCAGGTGAAGCTCAACGCGCATGGCCGCGCCAATCTCGACGAGTTCAGCGCCGCGATCGGCGGCTTTCCCGAGGTGCTGGACGCCTATGTGCTGATGGGCACGACCGATTTCATGCTGCGCATCGTCGCCGAGGACATCGACGCCTACGAGCGGTTCTTCTTCGACAGTCTGAGCAAGCTACCCGGGGTGCAGGAAATCAACTCCACCGTCGCGCTGTCGCAGATCAAATCGAGCAACGAACTGCCGATCTGAACCGAGCGCCCCGCAGCGCTTGCCGCTTCGTACGGCGCTACCGCTCGCGCGCCGCTTCCGCCGCGCGCATCAGGCGCAGGACGTTGCCGCTGGTCATCTTCTGGATATCCGCCCGGCTGTAGCCCGCTTCGAGCAGGCGCTGCGTCACCACCGGCAACGCGTTGATGTCCTCGAGACCCTCGATGCCCCCGCCGCCATCCCAATCGGCGCCGAAACAGACGTGATCCACCCCGGCGACCTCGATCAGCTGGAGGAGCGCTTCCATATATTGCTCGAAGCTGGTGGCCCACATCGGCTCGGTGGCATCGAGAGCGCGCCATTGGCGGCTCAGCTCCTGCTGCTCGGCGGGCGAGAGTTCGGCGATCCGCTCGTAGCGTCCGAACAGGCCCCCGCGCTCTTCGGTGAGGTTCATTGTGCTGAGGAACACGGTCGACATGCACATCGCGCCGCCGCTCTGCGCGAGCCGGCGGATCCGCGCATCGTCGAGGTTGCGGGGATGGTCGAAGGCCGCGCGGGGCGAGCTGTGCGACAGCACCAGCGGCGTTGCCGACAGCGCGACCATCTCGTCGAAGGCGGCATCCGAGGAATGGCTGGCGTCGATGACCATGCCGAGGCGGTTCATTTCCGCGACCCAGCGCCGACCGAGCGGGCTGAGCCCGCCCCATTGGGCTTCGCCGCCCGCGGCATCCGCGAACTGGTTGGTCACGGAGTGGACCGGCCCGGCCATGCGCACGCCGCGATCATAGAACTCGCCCAGCAGCGAGAGATCCTCGCCCAGCGGGTAGCTGTTCTCGATCGCCTTGAGCGCGATCAGCCGGTCCGCGGCCGCCAGCGCTTCCACCTCGTCCGCGCTGCGCGCGAAGCGGATCATCTCCGGATGGGCGCCGATCTCGCGGTCAATGGCGTCCGAACGCCCGCGCGCGAAGGCCAGCGCCTCGCGGTAGCCTCGAGGGGTGAGTTCGCCCTGCGCGGTGTAGATGACGAAGAATCCGCCATCGAGATGCCCTTCGGCCATCCGCCCCAGATCGACCTGTGCGATCTCGGTCGCGAGCTCGTGGCGCGCCGAGAAATCCCAGCCCTCGCGGCCGAAATTGATCGGGGTGTCGAGATGGGTGTCGAGCACCAGCAGGTCGCGGTGCAGAGCCGCGCTGTCCGGCGCCTGGGTCAGCGTGGGGGCGCAGGCCGAAAGCGCGAGCGCGGCGAGGGAAGCGGTAGCGATGGTTTTCATTCTGTTTCTCCGACCGGCTTGAGATCGAGATCGTGATAATCCCAGCTGAAGTCCGCGATGGGGCTGACCGCCTTGAGGGTCATCCTTGCTACCGCGCCATCGGCATCGAGCGCAAAGGTGACGAAGGCGGGTTCGATCGCGGGATCCGCGAACACGGTCTTGAAGGTATCGTATTGCCAGTGCTCGAGCCGACCCGCCATCCGCGGGGTGGTGGTGAAATCGATCGACAGGCCCTGCGGGTCCTCGGCGACCACCACATCGCCGTACCAGGCATCGCGATAGCGCCCGGCATAGCGTTCCGGATCGAGCGAGGGCCCGACATCGACCGGGGTGGCGGCGGACTGTTCGAGAAACTGCCTGCCGCCCTCGAGCCGTTCCTCGAACCAGTCCTGCCACTTGGTGGTCCAGTCGAAATCGGGCTGGTCGAGATAATGGTCGAGCAGATCGTAGGTCAGACCCAGCAGCATGCCGCTCTCCTCGGAGTTGAGCATGATCGCGAAGCCGACGTCGAGATCGGGGATCATCACCACCCTCGTGATCGAGCCGAAGACGCCGCCGCCGTGCGAGATGATCCGGTGGCCGCGATAATCCTGGACCTGCCAGCCGAGCGCGTAGGACTGATAGGTCGGTTGGGCGGGTTTGAGCGATTCGGGCAGCACCGGGGTGGGCATCGCGGTGACCGGAGCCCACATTTCGCGCGCCTGTTCCTCGCTGAACAGCCGCCGGCCATCGGGTAGCGCGCCATGCGCGAGCTGGATCTTCAGCCAGGCGGCCATATCCTCGGCGCTGAGCGCGAGACCGCCCGCGGGCGCCGCGCTGCGACCCAGCTCGTCGCGCTCGTCGAGCACCTCCTGATCGCCCAGCCCGCGCAGGGGACCATTGAGACGCGCATGCGGATGAGAGCGGTTGGCGATGCGGAAGCGATCCTCGCTTTCGCTGGTGGCGTTG
Source organism: Alphaproteobacteria bacterium (assembly GCA_018828205.1). Lineage (GTDB taxonomy): Bacteria > Pseudomonadota > Alphaproteobacteria > Sphingomonadales > Sphingomonadaceae > Qipengyuania. The sequence continues at coordinate 1,755 of JAHJWA010000072.1, read as the reverse complement.
TCCATTCCGCCGGCGCGCAGCACCCGTTCGCGGACGAAATCCTCCCAGCTCTGTCCGGTGACCTCCTCGATCAGCTGCCCCGCCACCGCATAGAGGATGTTGTCATAGGCATAGGCGGAGCGGAAACTGGTCCTGGGTTCGAGATGCGCGACGCGCTCGACGGTTTCCCGCCGCGTCAGGCTGCTGCGCGGAACGAACAGCAGGTCGCCTTGGCCGAGCCCCAGCCCGCTGCGGTGCACCAGCAGATCGCGGATCGTGATCTCGCGGGTGACCCAGGGATCGGACATCCGGAACCACGGCATGTGCTCGACGACCGGATCATCCCACCCGATCTTTCCCTCGTCGACCAGGATGGCGAGCGCCGCGGCTGTCTTGGCCTTGCCGGTCGAGCCGGTCTGGAACAGCGTCTGGCCGTCCACCGGCGCGGCTTCGCCCAGTCTGCGCACTCCCCAGCCGCGCGCCAGCGTCGTCTCGCCCTGTTCGACGATCGCGATGGCCACGCCCGGCGCGCCGATCTCTTCGCGGAGCGTCTCGACCTCCTCGACGAAATTCGCCGGCGGCTCCGCCCAAGCGGCAACGGGAACCGCGAGAATTGCCGTACAGGCCAGCAGATGGAGGGGTTTCATGAGCGGGTTTCCGATCGTTGCAAGGAGCGGTGGGCGAGCAGGCGGTAGGCCGCGATCGCCAGCAGCGGCACAACATAGACCGCGAGGAACAGCCAGGCGAGGAAGCGGTAGCCGCTGGCGATCAGGTCCACGAGACCGATCCGAGCGGCGACGACCATGCAGCCGGCGAGAATGACGGCGCCGATCGCGGCCCGCGCCCAGGTGCCGAGACTGGATCGCCCGCGGGCTGCCCACGCACCCGCGATCCGCTCGTTGACGGCATGGACAGCGCCGACCCCGCTTTCGAGCAGCGCCGCGAAGATCATCAGTTGGAAGAGCACCGCAAAGCCGGGGATCGCCATCTGCCGCAGCAGAAAGTCGGAGGGCAGCGTCTCGGCGCCGATCTCGGGATAGAAGGCGACCATGGCGACGAAGAACAGGATCGCCGGGAGCATCGTCAGCGGTCCCGCGATCACCCCCGCCACGATCGCATCGCGCCGGCTGGTCAAATGGCGCAGCACCGGGAGGATGATCACCGCCCCCACGATATTGTAGCTCGCATAGGTGAGCCCGCCGGCCAGCCATCCCTCCAGCGGCGCGGGCGAGGCGGCAAAGCCGTCGCCGATACGGTCGCCGAAGGAGACCAGAGCGAGCACCAGGAACAGGGCGTAGACCGCGTAGATCAGCAAGGAGGCGTAGCGGAACAGGCGCTCGACCGCCTCGGTGCCGAAGGAGACCACCACCAGTATGGCGAGCGCCAGCAGGACCGAGCCGACGACCGGCGGCCAGCCGAAGGTCGCGGCGCCGATCTCGCCCGCCGCGGCCCCGAACACCGCGACGATCAGGATCACGAAGATCAGATAGGCGATCTCGAACAGCACCCAGGCCGGGCCGAGTAATCCACGGAAGAAAGACCGGTAATCATAGGCCTGCATCTCGCGCGCCATCGCGAAGGTGACCGCGGCGACCAGGCTCCAGATCGCGGTGGCGAGACACATTGCGGCCACGCCGCCCCAGGGGCCCGCGGGGATGAAATATTCGGCGAGTTCGCGGCCCGTGGCGTAGCCGCCGCCGATGATGACCGCCTTGAGCGCGAACCCGGGCAAGAGGAAGCGCTGGAACCAGCTGCTCTTTGCTCGGGGTTCGCCCG
>JAHJWA010000071.1 GCA_018828205.1 Alphaproteobacteria bacterium | reverse complement strand
CGGGCAGCGCATATCCGGCCCATGAGTTTTGCCCCCTTCGTACCGCTTCGCGTCCTCTCCGCCTATTCCATGCTCGAGGGCGCGATCGAGCCCAAGGCGATGGCGAAACTGGCCAAGGAACGCGGCTTTCCCGCGATCGCGCTGGCCGACCGCAACGGGCTCTACGGCGCGGTCATGTTCGCCAAGGCCTGTCTCGACGAAGGGATTCAGCCGATCATCGGCACGCTGCTGGGCGTCGCGCGGGCGCGGGACGACGGGGCCACGGGCAAGCAGGTCGATTACCTCCCGCTCTATGCTCAGGACGAGACCGGCTACGACAATCTGTGCCATCTCGTCAGCAAGGCGCATCTCGAGCGCCCGCTCGAATTCGAACCGCATGTCCTGCTCGATGAGCTCGAAGGCCGCACCGAGGGGCTGATCGCGCTCACCGGGGCGAGCGAGGGCGCGGTCACCCGCCTGCTCGCGCAGGGTCAGTCCGCCCACGCCGAACCGCTGCTCGACCGGCTCCAGGCGCTGTTCCCCGAGCGGCTCTATATCGAGCTCGCGCGGCGCGGCGATCCGGTCGAGATGGCGGCGGAGGAGGCGCTGATCGCGCTCGCCTATGCGCGCGGCCTGCCGCTAGTCGCCACCAACCCGGCCAATTACGCCGAACCGCATATGCACAAGGCGCATGACGCCATGCTCTGCATCGCCGGATCGACGCATGTCGATGCCGAGGACCGGCTGCGCTCCAACCCCGAAAGCTTCGTCAAATCGGCGAGCATGATGGAGGACGCCTTCGCCGACCTCCCCGAGGCGGTGGCCAACACGCTGGTGATCGCGCAGCGCTGCGCCTTCGCGCCGCCCAACCGCGCGCCGATCCTCCCCAGCCTGGCGGGCGATGTCGAGGGCGAGGCGCGGATGCTGGCCGCGGATGCGCGCGCCGGGCTCGAGGCGCGGCTGGTGCCCTATGGCGCGATGAGCGAGGAGGAGCGGCGGGTCTATTTCGACCGGCTCGATTACGAGGTCGGGATCATCAACCAGATGGGTTTCCCCGGCTACTTCCTGATCGTTGCCGATTTCATCAAATGGGCCAAGGAGCAGGATATCCCGGTGGGGCCGGGGCGCGGCTCGGGCGCGGGCAGCCTGGTCGCCTGGGCGCTGACCATCACCGATCTCGACCCGATCAAGCTCGGCCTGCTGTTTGAGCGCTTCCTCAACCCGGAACGCGTCTCGATGCCCGACTTCGACATCGACTTCTGCGAAACCCGCCGCGGCGAGGTGATCCGCTACGTCCAGGACAAATACGGCCACGACCACGTCGCGCAGATCATCACCTTCGGTAAGCTCAAGGCGCGCGCGGTGCTGCGCGATACGGGCCGCATCCTGCAGATGAGCTACGGCCAGGTCGACCGGCTCTGCAAGATGGTGCCCAACCATCCCACCGACCCCTGGACGCTCCCGCGCACGCTCAACGGCGCCGCCGATTTCCGCCGCGAATACGAGAACGACAACGATGTGAAGCGGCTGGTCGATCTCGCGATGCAGCTCGAGGGTTTCCCGCGCAATTCCTCGACCCATGCCGCGGGCGTGGTGATCGGCGACCGCCCGCTGGCGCAGCTGGTCCCGCTCTACCGCGACCCGCGCTCGGACATGCCGGTGACCCAGTTCGACATGAAGCATGTCGAGACCAGCGGGCTGGTGAAATTCGACTTTCTCGGCCTCAAGACGCTCTCGGTGCTCAAGAAGGCGACCGACCTGCTCGAACGGCGCGGCGTCCGCATCGATCTGACGCTGCTCGAGCTCGACGATCCGGCGGTCTACGAGCTGATGAAATCGGGCCACACGGTCGGCGTGTTCCAGCTCGAATCCGAAGGCATGCGGCGCACGCTGACCGCGGTCAAGCCGACCAATTTCGGCGACATCATCGCGCTGGTCTCGCTCTACCGGCCGGGTCCGATGGACAACATCCCGCTGTTCGGCAAGCGCAAGGCGGGCGAGGTGCCGATCGAATATCCGCACCCCAGACTGGAGGAAATCCTCGCCGAGACCTACGGGATCTTCGTCTATCAGGAACAGGTGATGCAGGCCGCGCAGATCCTCGCAGGGTACTCGCTCGGCGATGCCGACCTGCTGCGCCGGGCGATGGGCAAGAAGGTCCAGGCCGAGATGGACGCGCAGCGCCAGCGATTCGTCGACGGCTGCAAGGAGGTCTCGGGGATCGATGCCCGCAAGGCCAACGAGCTGTTCGATTTGATCGACAAATTCGCCGGCTACGGTTTCAACAAGTCGCACGCCGCCGCCTATGCGCTGCTCGCCTACCAGACCGCCTGGATGAAGGCGCATTACCCGGAAGAATTCTTCGCCGCCTCGATGTGTTTCGACATGCATCAGTCGGAAAAGCTCGCGGTCTTCGTCGACGATGCCCGCCGTTCGCCGCTGCGCCCCGGCGGGGTGACGATCGCGCCGCCCTGCATCAACGCCTCGGTCGCCGAATTCGGGGTCGAGCAGACCGACGACGGCTATGCGGTGCGCTATGCGCTCGCGGGCATCCGCAACGTGGGCGGCAAGGCGATGGATGCGATCTGCGCCGAGCGCGAGGCTTCGGGGCCGTTCGAGAGCCTGTCCGACCTGTTCGGGCGGCTCCCCAAGGGCTCGATGAATTCGCGCCAGCTCGAGGCGCTGGCCTGTGCGGGCGCGCTCGATTCGCTCGAGCCCAACCGCGCCAAGGTCTTCGCCAATGCCGATCTGCTGCTCGCGGTCGCCGACGCCGCCGAGCGCGAGCGCTCGAGCGGGCAGGCGGCGCTGTTCGGCGGCGAGGAGAACCGGCAGGGCGAGAGCCTGCGGCTCAAAGAGGTCGAACCCTGGCCGCGCGCCGAGATGATGGCGCATGAGCGCGACAATTTCGGCTTCTATTTCTCCGACCACCCGGTCCAGGCCTGGCGCCAGGTCGCCTCGGCCAATGGCGCGCGCAGCTACGCCTCGCTGATGACCGGTGGTGCGCCGGCGGGCGGGCGCGCGCCCGCGGTGATGGCGGCGATGATCGAGAAGGTGAACAAGGGCACCACGAAGCGCGGCAAGCCCTTCGTCCGCGCCGATTTCTCCGATGCCTCGGGCCAGTTCAGCGCCGCCTGTTTCGAGGAAAGCCTGGTCGAGAACTTCCTGCGCTGGGCCGAGGACCAGACCTGCCTGCTGCTCCAGGTCGAGCTCGACAGCCCGAGCCCCGACGAGCCGCCGCGGATCACCGTGCGCGGCGGGGTGCCGCTCGAGCAGGTCTCGAGCAGCGCGCGGATGACGCTCAGCCTCGAGGTCACCGAGGAAGCGGGTCTCGCCGCGCTGCAGATGGAGCTCGGCGAGGGCGCCGCGGCTGGGGGCGGCACCGGCGAGGTCATCGCCACGCTGCGCACCGGTCTCGCGATCGAGCCCACCCTGAGGCTGGGCAACGGGTTCCGGCTCGACGGCGAACTCGCCGAACGCTTGGCAAGCGTGCCCGGGCTTGCCAATGTGCATCTGACCACGCGGCGCGGTGGGAGTCATCTCCGCCTCGTCGCCTGAACGCATGCCCATCAGCGGGCAGCGAAAACGGGAGAGAGTTGCGAATGTCGGGATCCATGCAGGACTGGACCATGCGGGTGACGCATGTGATCGATCACGCCGCACGCGAAGCGGGGACGCGCGAGATCGTGACCCGCTGGGCCGACGGCAGCGAGACCCGCACCGACTGGAAGGGCATCCGCCGCGACGCGCGTCGGATGGCGCAGGCGCTGCAGGCGCTGGGGGTGAAGCCGGGCGACCGGGTCGCCAGCCTGGCGATGAACCATTCGCGCCATCTGGTCAGTTGGTACGGCGTCGCCGGGATGGGCGGGGTGCTGCACACGGTGAACCCGCGCCTGTTCGAGGACCAGCTCGAATACATCGTCAACCACGCCGAGGACAGGGTGCTGCTCTACGATGCGGCGTTCCAGCCGATCGTCGACCTGATGCGCGAGCGCTGGACCACGATCGAGCATTACATTTGCTATGATTCGGGCGAGCATGCGCCCTCTTTCGAGGACTGGATCGGCGAGCAGGACGGCGATTTCGCCTGGGTCGAGGGCGACGAGCGCGACCCCTGCATGCTGTGCTACACCAGCGGCACCACGGGTCATCCCAAGGGGGTGCTCTACGAACACCGCTCGACCGTGCTCCACGCGATGGCCGGGCTCCAGCCCGCGGCATTCAATTTCAGCGCCTCGAGCGTGATGCTCCCGGTGGTGCCGATGTTCCACGCCGCCAGCTGGGGCCTGCCCTATGCGGGCGCGATGGCGGGGATCAAATTCGTCTTCTCCTGCGTCAACGACCCCGCTGTGCTGTGCGAGCTGATGGAGCGCGAGGGCGTGACCGACAGCGCCGGGGTCCCGACCGTCTGGCTCGCGAAATTCAACTATTGCGACAGCGAGGGCAAGGACCTGCCCAAATTGAAGGCCGCGACCATCGGCGGCTCGGCCGCGCCGCGCTTCATGATCGAGCGGCTGATGAAGAACGGCACCCGCGTCCAGCATGCCTGGGGGATGACCGAGACCAGCCCGATCGGCACCGTCGGCGGGCCGACGCACGATTGGGACCAGCTCAGCTTCGCGGAGAAGGTCGACAAGACCGCGATGCAGGGGCGCCCGACCTT
>JAHJWA010000070.1 GCA_018828205.1 Alphaproteobacteria bacterium | reverse complement strand
CCGGGCGCGGTGCCCGAGCTGCCCACAACTAGCGGCTAGAACCACCAATCAGTCGACGAAGTCCTCGACTCGCTCGATTACGATCGCGGGGGCCATGCCGCCCGCGGCGCACATGGTGACGAGGCCGTAGCGCTTGTTCTGGCATTCGAGTTCGTCGATCATCGTGCCGATCAGGATCGATCCGGTGGCCCCCGATCGGATGGCCCAACGCGATAGAGCCGCCGTTGACGTTGACCTTGTCCCAGTCGAGCCCGAGATCGCGGACGAATTTGGCCGCCACCACCGCGAAGGCCTCGTTGATCTCGAACAGGTCGATATCGTCCACCGTGAGGCCGGCCTTCTCGAGCACCTTACGCGCCGCCGGGACGGGGGCGTTGAGCATCAGCGTGGGGTCGTCGCCCATATTGGCGGTGGCGACGATCCGCGCCCGCGGCTTGAGCCCGTGCTTCTGCGCATAGGCCTTGCTGGTCACCAGCACCGCCGCGGCGCCATCGACCACCCCCGAGCTGTTGCCCGCATGGTGGAAGTGCTGAATCTCGAGATCGGGATATTTGCGGTTGATCAGCCCGCGGAAGGTGGTGCCGCTCTGGTCGAGCGGGACATCGGCGATCTTGGTGAAGGCGGGTTCGAGCTCGGCCAGCCCTTCGCGCGTGGTCTGCGGGCGGGGGAATTCCTCCTTGTCGAGCAGGACCTTGCCCTCGTCGTCGACCACCGGGACCAGCGATTTCGCGAAGCGGTTCTCGGCGATCGCCTGCGCGGCGCGCTGCTGGCTGCGATAGCCGACCTCGTCCAGCTCCTCGCGGGTGAAGCCTTCCTGGGTGGCGATCGCATCGCCGCAGACGCCCTGGTGGCTCTGCGGGTGCGATTGCTGCAACCGCTCGTTGTAGCTGCCCATCATCGGCGGCTTCATCCCGGCGGCCATCTTGTCGCGCGCCAGCTGGCCCGTCAGGCTCATCATCTCGGTGCCGCCCGCGACGATGCAATCCTCCATCCCGCTCATGACCTGCGCCGCGGCGAGATTGACGCTGGTGATGCCGCCGCCGCAGAAGCGGTCGAGCGTGGTGCCAGAGCTGGTGACGTCGTAGCCTGCGTCGAGCGCGGCCATCCGGCCCATGTCGCCGCCTTGCGTCCCGTCCTGCGTGCTGACCGACCAGATCACGTCGTCGACCGTGGCGGTGTCGAGCTTGTTGCGGCTGGCGATGGCCTTGAGAACCGTGGCGGCGAGGTGCTGCGGATGCTGGTCGGCAAGCGCGCCCTTGCCCTGTTTCCCGATCCCGCGCGGGGTGCGGACGGCGTCGATGATATAGGCTTCAGACATGCAGTGTTCTCCTCTCCGGGCGCGCCTTTCGCGGCGATTGCCGGTTGACGTAGGCGTAAGCCTGCCGCAGCAAGGGCGCAAGACCAGTTTCACATTGCAATGGGAGATGAGCCTGTGAGCGAAGAAGTTTTGACCCAGGTCGAAGACGGCATTCTGATCGTCACGATCAACCGTCCCGAGGCCAAGAACGCCATGAACAAGGCCGCCGCCGAGGGCATCGCCGCGGCGATGGACCGGCTCGACGCGGACGACGATCTGCGCGTTGCGATCCTCACCGGCGCGGGCGGGACCTTCTGCTCGGGCATGGATCTCAAGGGCTTCCTGCGCGGCGAATCGCCCAGCATCGAGGGCCGCGGGTTCGGCGGAATCACCCAGCAGGGGCCCTCCAAGCCGCTGATCGCCGCGGTCGAGGGCTATGCGCTCGCCGGCGGGATGGAGCTGATGATCTCCTGCGATCTGGTGGTCGCCAACAAGGATGCCAAATTCGGCATTCCCGAAGCCAAGCGCGGTCTCGCCGCCGCGGCGGGCGGGCTGATGAAGCTGCCCGATCTGATCCCCCCCAAGATCGCGATGGAACTGGCGCTGACCGGCGATTTCATCGACGCCACCCGCGCCTACGAGCTCGGGCTGGTCAACCGCGTGGTCGAGGGCTCGGCGCTCGACGCGGCCAAGGAACTGGCCGCCAAGATCAACGAGAACGGCCCGCTCGCGGTGCGCGTCTCCAAGCAGATCGTCGACCAGTCGCGCGGCTGGAGCCTCGAGGAACGCTGGGACGAGCAGGCCAAGCTGCTGCCCAAGGTCTTCATGAGCGAGGATGCTCGCGAAGGCGCGGCTGCCTTCGCCGAGAAGCGCAAGCCCAATTGGAAGGGCAAGTAAGCGCGCGGGACAAGCACGCTACTGCCATCCGACTACCCCTGAGAGAGGATCACCCCCAATGCCCGTCATCGACATTCCGCCGCCCGCCTTCATGGAAGACGAGGAAATCTCGATCTTCGCCGATGCGGTCGGCAAGTTCTACGAGAAGCACGCCCCCGAAAAACGCGTCGCCCAATGGCGCGAGGACGGCCAGGTCGAGCGCGAATTCTGGAACGAGGCGGGCGAGGCCGGCCTGCTCGGCGTCTCGGTGCCCGAGGAATATGGCGGCCATGGGGGCGATTTCCGCCACGACATGGTGGTGATCGAGCAGCAGGGCAGGCACAATGTCGATGGCTTTGCCGCCAGCCTGCACAACACGGTGATCCTGCCCTATCTGGTCCGCCACGGCACCGAGGAGCAGAAGAAGAAATACCTGCCCAAGCTGGTCAGCGGCGAGCTGGTGAGCGCGATCGCGATGACCGAGCCCGGCGTCGGCTCGGATCTGCAGAGCATCACCACCACCGCGCTGAAAGACGGCAATGGCTACCGGCTCAACGGCGCCAAGACCTATATCTCCAACGGCCAGATCGCCGATTTCATCATCGTCGTCGCCAAGACCGATCCCAACCAGCGTGCCAAGGGCATCTCGCTGCTGCTGCTCGAGACCGAAGGCGCCGAAGGGTTCCAGCGCGGCAAGAAGCTCGACAAGATCGGGCTCGATGCGCAGGACACCTCCGAACTGTTCTTCGACGATGTCTTCGTACCCGCCGAGAACGTGCTCGGCGGCGAGGAGGGCAAGGGCTTCTACCAGCTGATGGGCGAACTGCCGCAGGAACGGCTGATCATCGCCATGGGCGCAATCGCCGGGATCGAGCGCGCGCTCGATGTGACGGTCGAATTCGTCAAGGAGCGCAAGGCCTTCGGCCAGACGGTCTGGGACTTCCAGAACACCCAGTTCGTCCTCGCCGATCTCAAGGCCAAGGGCACCGCGGCGCGGGTCTTCGTCAACGACTGCATCTCCAAGCATCTCGAGGGCAAGCTCGACGTCCCCACCGCCTGCATGGCCAAATATTGGGTCACCGAACTGCAGAGCGAGGTGGTCGACAAATGCCTCCAGCTGCACGGCGGCTCGGGCTATATCAACGACTACCCGATCGCGCGGATGTATCGCGACAGCCGGATCACGCGGATTTTCGGCGGCTCGAACGAGATCATGCGGATGGTGATCGCCCGCTCGATGTAAATTCCGGGTTGCTGCAACAACACGGCCGCCGGACAGCGTTTCGGCGGCCGTTTTGCGTCCGGCGCGGCGATTCGGGCGCGTTGGTTGATGAAACACATGCCCCTGCGCTCCGCGTTGCGCTCACGGGGATTGCCGAAGATCGAATCACGCTGAGAAAGAGCCGATGCGAAGCTATCGGGCCGAATGCGTGTAGGAAAATGGATTTTGCGAAGACTGTTCATGGTCTTTGCCCGGGGCCCGCTGTCTTCGCGCCGAACAACAACTCTCACCACTCGTCATTGCGAGCCGCCGCAGGCGGCGCGGCAATCCATGGGCCGACCTGTCGGCCCGACGCGACGGCAGCGAGGTCCCGCGCGGCCGCGCCATGGATTGCTTCGTCGCTGCGCTCCTCGCAATGACGAGGCCTGGAACGCGCGCCGGCTAAAAGACGGCGTCTGCGGCGATGACCTGCCGCATGGGCGAAACGCAGCCATCCTCCGGAACAAAACCATTTGGTAGCGAACAAGCTCTATACCGATGCTCAAATCCGGCGTTTCGCAACGATGTGGTCGAAAGCGCCGCGCGGATCGCTGCGGGCGACGGGGTGAGGCAGCAGGCTGACGTGGCGCCGGCGGACTACCCGATGCTGGCGACCTCCCGCGATCTGGCCGATCCGACATCGGTTCAGGCCGCGAACCCGGCGGATTTCGCGTCGGTATTCGAACCCGGTTACGCGTTGCGACGCATCACGGTGCGGGTGACGGATGAGGACGTGACCACCGGACTCGAGAAAAAGCTGGAATGGCTGGACGGCTATCGAAACAGAACCTTTGCAGGCAATCGATATGCGGTGGCTAATTCATTGGCGGATAGTTTGGGAACTGGGAGCTTTTCGACCGAAATCGGTAAATGATCGGCGATCTGTTTCTGAACGCCAACTCCCTCCAACTACCCTCACACCGCCACCACCTTCTGCTCGATCGCGCCGAAGATCGAGTGGCCGTCCTTGTCCTTCAT
>JAHJWA010000069.1 GCA_018828205.1 Alphaproteobacteria bacterium | reverse complement strand
CCGCCTTGAGCAATGCGCGGGTTTCGAACAGCGGCAGGCCGACGACGCCCGAATGGCTGCCCTGGAGCCAGGAGACCAGCCCCTCGGCCGCGCCCTGGATCGCGTAGCCGCCCGCCTTGCCCTCCCATTCGCCGCCGGCGAGATAGGCGTCGATTTCCTCGTGGGAGAGCCGCTTGAACTTGACCGCGGTCTCGCTCAGCCGCTCGCGCAGGGTCCCGTCGGGGGCGCGCAGGGCGATTGCGGAAAGCACCCGGTGGCGGCGGCCCGAAAGCAGTTCGAGGCAGGCCCTCGCGGTCGCCTCGTCCTCGGCCTTGGGCAGGATCCGGCGTCCGGCGGCGACGACCGTGTCGCCCGCCAGTATATACCCCTCGGCCGTGACCGGGAGCGCCTTCTCGCGCGCCATGCGCTGCGCATAGTCGCGCGGCAGCTCGGCCTGGTGCGGGGTTTCGTCGATATCGGCGGCGACTATCGCATCGGGCACCACGCCCAGCCGTGCGAGCAATTCGCGGCGGCGCGGGCTGGCGGAGGCGAGGGTGAGCCGCAGCGGGGAAGCGGGCGCGCTCATGCGGCGCGGCGGGTTATTGCGGACCCGGACCGCCGCGACCCGGCATGAAGCGGTAGGTGATCCGCGCCTTGGTCAGATCGTAGGGGGTCAGTTCGCACAGCACCTCGTCGCCCACCAGCACGCGGATGCGGTTCTTGCGCATCTTGCCGGCGGTGTGGCCGAGCACCTCATGACCGTTTTCGAGCTCAACCCGGAACATCGCATTGGGCAGCAATTCCACCACCCTGCCGCGCATTTCGAGGAGTTCTTCCTTGGCCATGTGATTCCTTGGTTCGTGATTACGGGGAAGGCGCGATTGCCCCTCCGGGTCGCGCCCCATAGCCCCGCGCCGGGCAAAAGGGAAGCCTTGGCGCTATTAGACCAACGACGAACCGATACCGACCGGTTACATCTTGCGACAGCTTAGGTGGTTGTTTCGATAGGCGTCCTGCCGCATTGCAGCATCAGCGGGGGCGGCCAGTTACGATTTCTTGAAAGGTACACCCCTTGCGTCTCGCATCGACGGTTTCTCTCCTGGCGCTGGCCGGCGCCCTGCCTCTGACCGCGCTTTCGGCGCAGGATCTGCCCGACACGCCCGCCATCGAGGTCGATGCCGGCGATCCGCAGGCCGATGCACCGATTGTCGGCAACGAGATCGTGGTCACCGGCAACCGCCAGCGCGGATCGCTCGATGTCGAACAGCCCCCGGTGCTCGAACTCGATGCCGAGGATATCGCCGCGCTCGGCGCCGGCTCGATCGACGATCTGCTCCAGGCGATCGAACCCGCCACCGGCAGCGCGCGCGGCCGGGGCGATGGCGGGCGCCCGATCTTCCTCGTCAACGGGGTGCGGATCGGCTCCTTCCGCGAATTCCGCTCCTACCCGCCCGAGGCGATCGAGAAGGTCGAGGTCTTCCCCGAGGAAGTGGCGCAGCGCTTCGGCTATTCGGCCGACCGCCGGGTGGTCAATTTCATCCTCAAGGACAATTACGCCAGCCGCGAGATCGAGCTCGAATACGGCCAGCCGGGGATCGGCGGCTATTCGCAGAACGAGCAGGAATTCTCGATGCTGACGATCAGCGACGGGGCGCGGATCAATCTGAGCCTCGAGCTGGAAGATACCAGCCTGCTGACCGAGGACGAGCGCGGTCTGGCGCTGGTCGCGGGTTCGCTCAGCGATGTCGCGGGCGATCCCGATCCGCGCCAGTTCCGCAGCCTGGTCAGCGATTCCGCCGGGATCGAGGGGACCGCGAATTACGCCCGCGCCTTCATCGACAGCGGCTCCTCGATCAGCCTCAACCTCACCGGCGCCTACAATGAAAGCCGCAGCCTCTCGGGGCTCGACAGCGTGCTGCTCACCGATCCCGCGGGCAACAGCGCCTTCCGCACCTTCGGCGCGGGCGATCCGCTCGAGCGCAATGTCGCCAGCAATTCGATCTCCACTTCGGGCAGCTACAACCGGCCGCTGGGCGAGGGCTGGAACCTGACCGCCACCTTCGACGCCAGCCGCGCCTACAGCCGCAGCCGGATCGACCGCCGCACCGACACCGCCGGGCTGGAAGCGCAGGCGCTCGCCGGCACGCTGGCGATCGACGGCGCGCTGCCCGCGCTCGGCGATGCCGGGGTCGATACCGCGCGTTCCACGCTGTGGGGCGCGAGCACGCTGGCGACCGTCACCGGTTCGCCGCTCTACCTGCCCGCGGGCGAGGTCGCGACCACCTTCGATGTCGGCTACAATTGGAACCGCATCCTGAGCAGCGACACGCGCAGCGCGCAGGACAGCCGGCTGACCCGCGGCGATCTCTCCGCCGGGGTCAATGTCGTGGTGCCGCTGACCAGCCGCCGCGAAGGCTTCGCCGATGCGCTCGGCTCGATCTCGCTGACCGGCCAGGCGGGCATCAATGAATTGTCCGATTTCGGCACGCTGACCGACTGGAGCCTCGGGCTCAACTGGCAACCCTTCGACCGGCTCAACCTCTCGGCGACGCGGATCTGGCGCGAGGTCGCGCCGGGTCTCAACGCGCTGGGCGATCCGCAGGTGGTCGATCTCAACGTGCCGGTGTTCGACTACGCGACCGGCGACAGCGTGCTGGCCACGGTCACCACCGGCGGCAATCCCGGGCTGGTGGCGGAAACCCAGACCGACTGGAAGTTCTCGGCCAATTGGGAACTGCCCTTCATCGACAACACACGGCTCCAGCTCGATTACGCGATCAACCGCTCGAACGATGTCACCGCGAGCGCGCCGGGTCTGAGCCCGGCCTTCGAGGAGGCCTTCCCCGACCGCGTGACGCGCGATGG
>JAHJWA010000007.1 GCA_018828205.1 Alphaproteobacteria bacterium | reverse complement strand
TTCCCGAGCTGCAAGCGGACTGCCGCCCCAGAGCCAGCGCGCGATTGCGCGACTGGGCAAGGACATCGCGCTCGCACGTCGTCGCCGGAAGCTCCCCCAGCGCCTGATGGCCGAGCGCATGCTCGTTTCAATTCAGACGCTCCAGCGTCTCGAGGCTGGCGATCCCACCGTCGGCCTGGCGGTCCTCGCCAGCGCGCTCCACGTCTTGGGAATGACCGAACGGCTCGCCGGGCTGATCGCGCCCGACAGCGACCGGGCGGGGATCAGCGAGGATCTTTCGCGTCTGCCCAAGACCACGCACGCAGCCAGCGATGACGAGTTGGACTTCTAGCCTGCCATGTCGACGGTCCGCACCTATGTGTTCGTCTACCTTGCTGAGGGTCCGGTCCCCGCCGGGCTCCTCACGATGACCGATGAACCGCGCAATAAATACGCGACCTTTGCCTATGGACGCCGTTATCTTGAGCGGGCCGACAGGGTTGCCGTCGACCCGGTGGCCCTTCCCCTCCATGATGCGGGAACGGCCCGGTCTTACCAGACCGAAGAAGGCTTTGCCGTCTTCAACGGAATCCGTGATGCAGCGCCGGACGGTTGGGGCCAGTACCTCATGTACAAGGCAATGGGTGACCGCCTGCCCGGCGATGCCGATCTCATTCTTGCTTCGGGTGATCACCGGGTCGGCTCGCTCGCCTTCGGTCCTACTCCCAAGAGACCGGAGCGCATTACCCCGTGGGGGGACGGCCCAGCTCCGGGGGAAGAGTTCACTCTTGCCGAACTCGCGGAAGCCGCCGAACGTGCGCAGCACGTTGACGAGCTGGATGAGAACCTGCGCGCGCTACTGGCGGCCGGCTCCTCGCTCGGCGGAGCACGCCCCAAGGCCGCGACGACGATCGGCGAACAACCATGGATCGCCAAGTTCCAGAAGCGGGGCGACAGTTTCCCCGAGTGCCGGGTGGAACTTGCGACGATGCGTCTTGCTGCCGAATGTGGTCTCGATGTGCCGCCGCTCGATTTTCGCTGCGTCCTCGATCGCGACATCTATCTGATCGAGAGGTTCGATCGAATTCCCCGTGGCAATCGGCTTGAGCGCCTGCCGTTCGCTTCGGGCCTGACCATGCTTGGAGCGCATGAGAGCGAGGTCAGCCGCTACAGCTATGCCGATCTCGCCGGATCAATCCGGCAGTTTGGCACGCAGGTGCGCAGGGATCTCCACGAGCTGTTTCGCAGGATGGTGCTCAACATCCTCGTCACGAACGACGATGATCACCTGCGCAACCATGGCTTCCTGTTCGATGGAACGGGTTGGCGACTGTCGCCGCTCTATGACGTCGTGCCGAAGCCCCAAGTTGGCCTGGAGCGCCGGCTCGTTCTCGGAGTGGGTCCGGAAGGTCGTAATGCCACGCTTGAGAACGCCCTCGCCGGGGCTGCCGTCTTCGATCTGGGAGCCGACGAGGCCGCTGCGGTTGTGAACGAGGTTATGCAGATCGTGAGCGCCAGGTGGGAGCCGCTATTTGCCGAGGCCGGTGTCAGCGGCGCCGATCGCAAGCGCTTTGCAACGTGTTTCCGTCTCGCGATTGCAAATGCTTGATCAGGGGTCAGCCGAGCTTCTGCCCGCTGGTGAAAGAGTGCATTTTTTTCTGGTGATTACCCGGTGATTGCTAGAAGCAAATTTGAGAGCTCAAAAACGCCATATTACTCTTTTATATCAGCATGTTATAGCTTTTAGACGATAAAATCTGGTACTTCCGCTTCCGCCGCCGCTGACGGCGCGCTTGGGGAGGAGAGCGTCGTGGGCCTTTGCCCTCAATCGAGGCGGCGGGGGATCCGGGGTACGCCGATTGCGCATTCGAGCGCGGCGCTGTCCCAGCCCGCGCAGGTGGCTGCGGCACGGTAGGTCGTGGTGAGGAAGCGCATCAGCGTGGCTTCGGGATCGCCGGAGTCTCGGACCGCCGAATAGGGCAGCACGAATTCGCCCAGCGTGGGATCGAACCGCGCGGCGGCAGGCTTGACGAGCTGCTGTGCGAAGCCGTCGGGCACTGGATAGGCGTAGGAATAGAAGCAGGGCTCGTCGATCCCGCCGCCGCCGGGCCAAAAGCCCGCGGAACTGACCTCGTGGCTGTAGGCCTCGCGGGTGACATCGTCGGGCAGGTTGGGAATGCCACCCGGGTGCCGCGGCGCGCGGCGGCCCGAGAAGCGGGTGACCGCGAGGTCGAAACTCCCCCAGAACAGATGCACCGGGCTGACCTTGCCGAGAAAGCCGGTGCGGAACCGCTGGAACACCGCAGCGATGCTCGCCAGCGCGCGGTGAAAGCGGGTGACCGCCTCTGCGTCCCAGGGGCGGTGTTCGTTGTCGGCTGCGAAAGGGATGACGGCGGGGATCTCGTTCGGGAAGCCGTGATAGCTCGGATCGCCGCCCAGCGCGCGGACCAGTTCCTTGAAGCGGCGATCGAACTCGGCCACCGTCATCGGCTCGAGCGCGAAGCTTTCGCGCCCACCCTCGCCATTCGATCCGACCAGATATTGCCGCTGCAAATCGAACTGGACCGTCACGCCCGGGCCATCGGGAATCAGCCCGGTCGTGAGCCCCGCGGCATCGACATAGAGCGTCGCATGCCAGGAATGGTTGACCCATGGGGCGTGCGCCAGCCGGTACTTGCCCACGATCTGGCTGTAGAGGTGCAATGCCGTGCAGCTGCCCTGCCAGGCGAGGTAGGGGATATCGGGCCAGCCCGCCCCGCTCATCGCGCTTCGCCCCGCTTCACGCCTATTCTTCCTCTTCCTCTTCGAACTGGACCGCGACCGCGCCGTTGGCGGAGAGCCGCACGGTGTCGCCTTCGACCGCGGCGACCAGCCCGGTGGAAATGTAGTGATGGTGCCCCTCGTGCGAGCCCATCCCGCTGTCCGCCTTGGTCAGTTTGATGCGGTGATCCTCGACCTTGTCGACGGTACCGACATGGACGCCGTCGGCGCCGATAATTTCCATATGTTCGCGGATGTCTTCGATGGCCATGATCAAGCTCCTTGGTGGTCGTTGTGAAAGCGCCGCACCCAGGCGGCAAAGCCGGTCAGATAACGTTCGAGATAATGCGCGGTCGCGGGATCGGTCAGTCTGCCTTCCGCGTCGAACTTCTCATGCGCCTTGAACACCAGCAGTTCGGGCTGCGGCATGCAGTAGGAATCGGTGAACTCGAAAGCCTGGCGCAGCTGGCTCTGCCCGCGCGCGGTGCCGGTCATGCCGGGCGAGGCGCCGATGAGACCGACCGGCTTGCCGCCCAGCGGCGCCTCGCGCGGGGGCCGCGAGGCCCAGTCGACAGCGTTCTTCATCACCGCGGGGACGCCGTGATTGTATTCGGGCGTCGCCATCAGCACGCCATGCGACCCGGCGATCGCGCGTTTGAGCGCCGCGACCGAAGGCGGGTCGCCCTCGGCCTCGAGATCGCCATTGTAGAGCGGGACCTCGGCGAGGTCGAAGATGGCGATCGTCATTCCCGACGGAGCGAGCTCGCTCGCCGCCCGGAGAAGCGCGCGGTTGTAGGAGGCGCGGCGCAGGCTGCCCGCGATCCCGAGGATGTTGAGATCAGCCATGCGCGGCGCCTTCCTGCGCGAGGAATTCATGGATCGAGGCGACCACCTGTGCGCCATCGCCCGCCGCCGCGGCAACCCGCTTGACCGAGCCCGAGCGCACATCGCCGACCGCGAAGATGCCTCGCCGGCTGCTCTCGAGCGGCAGCCGGTCGAACGAGGTATCGCGCCCGGTGCCCACGAAGCCGCGCGGATCGAGTTCGATTCCGGTCCCGGCAAGCCAGTCGGTGTTGGGTTCGGCGCCGATGAACAGGAACAGCTGGCGCACGAAGAGCGGCTCGGGCTCCTCTGCCGCGGTGTTCCGGCGCCAGTGGATCGTCTCGAGCGCGCGCCCTTCCCCTTCGAGCGCGACCATCTCGGCATTTTCGAGCAGGCGGATATTGGGCTGCGCCGCGATCCGTTCGACCAGATAGCGCGACATGGTCTGCGCCAGCGGGCGCCGCGCCAACAGCGTGACCTGCTTGGCATGGCCGGCCAGAAACACCGCCGCTTGACCCGCCGAATTACCGCCCCCGACCAGCGCCACCTCCAGCCCCGCGCTCAGCCGCGCCTCGAGCGGCGATGCCCAGTAATGGACCGAGCTACCTTCGAATTGCTCGAGCCCCGCGACCTCGGGGCGCCGGTAGCGCGCACCGGTGGCGATCACCACCGCGCGCGCCCGCACCCGCTCGGCATTGGCGAGGGTGAGGATGTGGTTGCCTTCCTCATCGGGGCCGGCGATCGGGCATTCGAGCCGCGTCGCCTCGTCGGGGATCGCCAGCTCGACGCCAAATTTCTGCGCCTGACTGTAGGCGCGTGCCATCAGCGCCATCCCCGAGATGCCGGTGGGGAAGCCGAGGAAATTCTCGATCCGCGCCGAAGCGCCTGCCTGACCGCCGAAGGAACGGCAATCCAGCGTCAGCACGTCGAGCCCTTCGGAGCCGGCATAGACCGAGGCCGCGAGCCCTGCAGGGCCCGCGCCGATGATCGCGACATCGTAGAGGTGGTTTTCGTCGATCGCGGCGACCAGCCCGATGCAGCGCGCCAGCGCGCTCTCGCTCGGGTTGCGGAGCAGCTCGCCGCCCGGACACAGCACGATCGGGAGCTCCTCCTCCATGATCTCGAACTGGTCGAGCAGAGTCCGCGCGCAGCTGTCGGTCAGCGGCTCGAGCCGGGTCAGCGGGTGGCCGTTGCGCGAGAGGAAACCCTCGAGCCGCAACACGTCCGCATTGTCCGCAGGCCCGATGATCACCGGACCGCCGCCACCAGATTCGAGCAGCGCGACCCGGCGCAGGATCAGCGCGCGCATGATCTTCTGCCCAAGATCCGCCTCGGCGATCAGCATCGCACGCAGCGATTGCGGCGAAAGCAGCAACGCGGTCACCGGCGCAGCGGCGATGGCATCGACCAGCGAAGGCCGCCCCGAAAGCTGCGCCAGCTCGCCCATGAAGCCGCCGTTCTCGTGAGTGACGATCGGCAGGCTGTGCCCGCCCGCCAGCCGCTGGCTGATCTCGACCGCGCCCGAGAGGATCACGAACAGGCCCAGACCCGGATCGCCGACCTTCGCCAGATAGGCGCCTTCGGGAAAGCGGCATTCCTCGCCGAACCGGCGCAGCCGATCGATCTCGCGATCGTCGAGCCGCAGGAACATCTGCTCGCGCCGCGTCTCGGCGGTGGGGGATAGCGGCACCGCGGTCAGGTCGGTAGCCAGCGGCTTGTTCACCGGCCGCTCCTGTGGGTCATGGCGTCACCGGAGTTTCCGAGGCGAAATCCTCGCCGCGCGCAAAGGCCAGCAGATCGGGGTTGAGGATCTCGGGATGCGTGGAGAGCATGCCGTGCGGAAGGCCCAGGTAGCTGCGCAGCACGCCGTTCTGAAGCAGCTTGACCGCCAGCACCGCAGAGGTCTCGTAGGGGACGATCTGATCGTCGGTCCCATGCGCCACCAGCACCGGGACCGCGATCCGTTCGAGATCGGCGGTGAAGTCGGTTTCCGAGAAGGCCGCGATGCAATCGTAATGCGCCTTGGCCCCACCGATCATCCCCTGCCGCCACCAATTGTCGATCAGTCCTTCGGAAACCACCGCGCCGGGGCGGTTGAAGCCGTAGAACGGCCCGCTCGGCAGATCGCGGTAGAATTGCGCGCGGTTGGCGAGCAGCGAGGCGCGCAGGCCGTCGAACACCTCCATCGGCACCCCGTCGGGATTGCTTGGCGAGCGCAGCATGACCGGGGGCACCGCGCCGACCAGCACCGCCCTGGCGACGCGCCCCGGCTCGGCGCGCGCGACATAGCGCGCGACCTCGCCGCCGCCGGTCGAATGGCCGATATGGACCGCATCCTTGAGATCAAGCGCTGCGACGAGTTCGATCACGTCCTGGGCATAGGTATCCATCTCGTTGCCGCTGTCGGTCTGGCTCGAGCGCCCGTGACCGCGGCGGTCGTGCGCTATCACGCGGAAGCCCTCGCCGAGGAAGAACATCATCTGATTGTCCCAATCGTCGGCGCTCAGCGGCCAGCCGTGATGGAACACGATCGGCTGGGCATCCCTGGGGCCCCAGTCCTTGTAGAAAAGCAGCGTTCCATCCGAGGTCGTGAGATTGGGCATCGTTTCGTTTCCTTCCTTGGCAAATACCGGGCGGCGGCCGGCGCGGCTCGGTCACATCGAAGGCGAACTGCCGAGGTCCGCGGGCTGCATCGAGCTCATCGCCTGGCGCGGTGCGAGGCGGTGCTCGATCCAGCCGACGATGTCGTCCATCACCCGCTCGCGGCCGATGTCGTTGAGCAGGTCGTGATAGTAACCCTCATAGAGGATCAGCTGCTTGTCGCCGCTCCCTGCCTGATCGTAGAATTCCTGACTGCCCCCGGGCCTCGTCGCCTTGTCGGCGGTGCCGTGGAGGATCAGCACCGGCAGGGTGATGGTGTCGAACTCGCGCTCGAACCGGTCGCCAGCACGCGCCAGCGCGGTCACGGTCTGGACCGGCTGCACCTCCTCCTTGGTGAGCGGGTCGGCGAGCAATTGCGCCACCCATTCGGGATCGCGCGAGAAGTCCTCCATCTTGAGCTTGAGGACATGCAGATGCGGCGCGATGTGGCTCGCGCCCTTGAGCAGGCCGAGCGCGATGTCGGGCGCGAACACGCGGAAAGCGAAGCTTTCGCAGATCAGCCCGTCGATCCGGTCCTGGAAATCGAGCGCATAGCTGACCGCGGTCACCCCGCCGGCGCTGTGGCCAAGCAAATAGATGGGCAGCTCGGGATTGCGCGCGCGCGCCCATTCGATCGCCTGCGAGAGGTCGGAGACGTAGTCGTCGACGCTCTCGGTGTAGAAGCGCTCGCCCTCGGAGCGCCCGCGTCCGCGCAGATCGGGCGCGGTGACGGCATAGCCATGCGCGGTAAAAGCCTCGGCGGCGCGGAAATAGTGCCCGCCGTGCGAATTGACCCCGTGGCAGATCACCAGCGAGGCGCGCGGCTGTTCGGCGGGCCAGTGGCGCAGGAAAATCCGCAGATCGGGCCGGGCGTCGAGCCAGTGTTCCTCGGGAATATTTCGAACGGATGACATGATCGCTGGTCCTCGAATCGGAACAACCCGTGACGAGAGAATACGCCGATATGAACCGGGCGATAGATCATATTTGCGCAATATAGCGCGTGACCCATGCGATTGTTGTTCTGGCTGTGAACATGCCAGAGATCTGGGGCAATTGCTGCCCCGTCAAATTATTAGGAAAAAGGATTGTCCTCCGACCGCGGCGTCAGGCTGCGGCCTCGAACATCCGCGCTTCGCTGTTCAACGCGCGCTGCTGCGTCTGACGCATCCACAATCCGACGGCATCGCTGTCGACATCGAGCTCGTGAAGCACCGCGGCGGCGATATCCAGTCCGGGGGGATGGCTGAGGTCGATCACGGGGACGATCTCCAGCGGCGCCGCGAGCTCCGCCTCGGCGGTATCGCGAACCAGCGCGAAGCGCTTCATGTCGGGATAGCGCTGCGCCGCGATCGGCACGAGCTCGGCGAGCACGCTCCAGCGCGGGGCGGTGATCACGTTGATCCGCCGGCTCCAGGCGCCCAGCGAATCCCAGATGCGCGGATCGTCGGCATCGCCGAAGGCGGCGGTGTAGCCATCGGCCACCGCCTCGCCGAGCCGCTTCTGATCGCGTTCGAGCGCGATGTAGCCGATGTCGAATTCTGTCAGCGCATCCGCGACCGTGCGGCCCGCCTCGCCCATGCCGATGATCAGCACCGGCCCCTCGCCCCCGCGCGGCAGCAGCTCGTCGTCACTTTGGCTGATGCGCCGCTGCCGCATCCGTCCGGCAAGACTGCGCCCGGCCTCGGCGACGGTCGGGGTCGCGGCGAGACTGAGCGCGACCGCGGCGACCAGCACCGAGGCGGTGTTGGCGCCGACCAGCGTGCGGATCTGCGGCAGGCTCAGCACCACGAAGGCGAATTCCGAACCCTGGGCCAGCATGAAGCCGAGCTGGGTCGATCCCGGCACCGACCAGCGAAAGACCAGGCTGGCCGCGGCGTTGGTGACGAATTTGACCGCGATCAGCAGCAGCGCAAGACCGATCACCGCGGGCCAGAGCGAGACCAGCACACCGATATCGAGCGACAGCCCGACCGAGATGAAGAAGAACCCGATCAGCAGCCCGCGAAACGGCTTCACCTCGGATTGCACGATCGCGCGATAGGGAGTCTCGGCGATGATCATTCCGCCCAGGAAGGCGCCCAGCGTCAGCGACAGTCCGGCCATCCCGGTCGCCCAGCCCGCCGCCAGCGCGACCAGCAAGGCCATGGCGGTGAAGACCTCCTCGCCCTGCGCGCGGGCGACCAGATCGAACAGCGGGCGCACCACCACCCGCGCGAGCAGGACCGCGATGGCGAAGGCGGCGGCGGCCTTGGCGAGCGCCATCCCGATCGCGGGCCAGATCGCCTCGCCGGTCCCCAGCGCGACGGCCACGATCAGCAGGAAAATTGCCGCGATATCCTGGAAGATGAGAATGCTGGTGGCGGTCAGTCCGACCGGGCAATTCTGCTGATGGCGCTCGGCGATCAATCGCGCGACCACCGCGGTCGAGGACAGCGCCAGCGTGACCCCGATGATCCCCGCCGCCAGCGGGGACAGTCCCGACGCCCAGGCCCCCAGCCCGAACACGCCGGTCGCGAAGAGGACCTGAAGAGGGCCGAAGCCGAACACGTCCGAGGCCTGCTGGCGCAGATGTCCGAGCGAAAAATGCAGGCCGATGTCGAACAGCAGGAACACCACCCCGAGCTCGGCGAGCAGCGCGATCGTCTCGCTGTCGGAGACGACGGTAAGCCCGCTGACCTTGAGCGCCAGTCCGAGCAGCAGATAGCCGACGATGCTGCTGAGCCCGACGCTGCGGCTGGCGACCGCCGCGACCACTCCCAGCCCCAGAAGCAGGATCACCGGGACCAGCGAAGCGAGAATGCCATGCGGCTCCTCCATCGCGGTCAGGCCGTTCCGGCGTTCGAATATCCAGGCATCGCTTGGCCTCCTCCCGGTCGCGACCGCGTCTCGGTGGAGCCCTCTATGCGAGGCAAGCGCGCCGATGGGAAGCGCGATCGGACCGCGACCCGCGCCGCGCCCGGTGCCGGCGAGAATTGTGGGGGATCGGGGCATAGGCCATGGCTCCGGCGGCAAGCCTGAGGCTAGAGGCCGGCAAGCTTGCCCTTCGCGACCATTGCCGGTCAGGCGCAGGAATGTTGATGTGGAGTTCGACAGATGAACGAAGACGAGCGCGGTTTCGCAGCCGAGACCCCGAACCCGCCCTCCGAAGCTGCAACCGCACCCCCGCGCGCCGGGCGCTGGAAGCTGATCGGTCCCGGGATCGTGGCCGCCGCGACCGGCGTGGGGGCCGGCGATCTGGTCGCGACGCTCATCGCCGGATCGCGCTTCGGCTATGCGCTGCTGTGGGCGGCGGTGCTCGGCTGCGTGGTCAAGATCGCGCTCTCCGAAGGCGCGGCGCGCTATCACCTCGCCACCCAGACCACGATCTTTGAGGGCTGGCGCTCGCTGGGGTCGTGGACCAGCTGGTATTTCGGCATCTACATCATGGTCTGGGGGTTCATCTACGGCGCCACCGCGATGAGCGCGACCGCGCTGCCGCTCGCCGCGTTGTTTCCGATCCTGCCGCTCCCCGCCTGGGCGGTAATCGCGGGCATCACGAGCTTCCTGTTCGTCGCGCTCAACCGCTACGAGACCTTCGAGCGGGTGATGAAGGTTCTGGTCGCGATCATGTTCGTGGTGATGACCGGGCTCGCCATCCTGGTGGCCCCGGGGCTGGGAGACATCATGGGCGGGCTGGTCCCTTCGCTGCCCGAGGGGTCGGTGTTCTACACATTGGGGCTGATCGGCGGGGTCGGCGGGACGATCACCACCGCGGCCTATGGCTATTGGGTCAACACCAAGGGATGGCACGGTCCGGCGTGGATCCCGATGATGCGGCTGGACAATTGCACCGGCTACGTCGTCACCGGAATCTTCGTCGTCGCGATGCTGATCGTCGGGGCGGAGCTGCTTCACAGCGCGCAGATCGCGCTGGCGGCGGGCGACCGCGGGCTGCTCAACCTCACCGACGTGCTTGAGGAGCGCTTCGGGCGCCCGGTCGCGATCGCCTTCCTGCTCGGCTTCGCGGCCACCGCGATGTCCTCGCTGTTCGGCGTCTGGCACGGGGTCAGCCTGCTGTTCTCGGACTTCGTCGAGCATGTCCGCGGGCGCAGCGAGCGCAGCGAGCATCCCGAGCGCCGCTGGCCGTTCCGGCTGTTCCTGGTCTGGCTGACCTTCCCGCCGATGGCGCTGCTGTTCTTCGAGGAGCCTTTCCTCCTCGTCATCATCTACGGCATGGTCGGGGCCTTCTTCATGCCGTTCCTGGCGATCACGCTGCTGTTGCTGCTCAACTCGCACCGAGTCCCCGCCGCGGACCGCAACGGCTGGCTGTCGAACCTGGTGCTGAGCGCCGCGGCGCTGCTGTTCTTCGTGCTGTGCCTGCAGCAGCTCTGGTCGTTCTTCGCCGGCTGAGCTGTGCTTTTGTGACCGCTAACCCACCACCCCGGCGCTCGCCAGCACCGCCAGCGTGAGCATGTCGGGGGCGATCGCGGTCATCGGGGCGATCTGGACGGGTTTCTCCATCCCGATCATCATCGGCCCGATCGTCGCCTCGCCGCCCAGCTCGCGCAGCAGCTTGGCCGAGAGATTGGCCGATTGCAGCCCGGGCATGACCAGCACATTGGCGGGGCCCGACAACCGGCTGAAGGGGTAGAGCTTCATCACCTTGGGGTTGAGCGCGGCATCGGGCGCCATCTCGCCCTCGTATTCGAAGCCCGGGTCCTGCTGGTCGAGCAGCGCCACCGCGGCGCGGATATTGTCGAGCCATTGCCCCGAGGGATTGCCGAAGGTCGAATAGGACAGGAAGGCGACCCGCGGTTCGTGGCCCATCCGCCGCGCCACCGAGGCGGTCTCGGTGGCGATATGCGCGAGTTCCTCCGCGGTCGGCCGCTCGTTGATGGTGGTGTCGGCGAGGAAGGTGGTGTGGTTCTTGCCGATCATCATGTGGATGCCGAAGGGCGTCGCACCGGGCTTGGGATCGAGCACCCGCCCCACTTCGCGCGCGCTCTGGCTGAAGGTGCGGGTCAGACCGGTGATCATCGCATCGCCATGCCCCAGCGCCACCAGCAGCGCGGCGAAGACGTTGCGCTCCTGATTGACCATCCGCGCGACATCGCGCTCGGTGTAGCCGCGGCGCTGCAGCCGCTTGTAGAGATAGGCGTTCATCGCCGGGACCTTGTCCGACAAGGCCGAATTCTCGATGATGTAGCTGTCGGGATCGTCGACCGCGAGCTCGACCAGCTTCTCGCGCACCTTCTCGGTGCGGCCGACCAGGATCGGTTCGCCATAGCCGAAATCGCGGAACTGGATCGCGGCGCGCAGCGCCACTTCCTCTTCCGCCTCCGCGAAGACCATCCGGCTGGGGTTGGCCTTGGCGAGGCTGTAGATATTGGTCAGCGCGGCGGTGGTCGGGTTGAGCCGCGATTTGAGCCGGTGCGCGTATTCGTCGAAATCCTCGATATGCTTGAGCGCCACGCCCGAATCCATCGCCGCCCTGGCGACCGCGGAGGAGACCACCTCGATCAGCCGCGGATCGAAGGGCGCGGGGATGATGTAGTCGCGCCCGAACTGGTGGTTGACGCCGTAGGCCGCCGCGACTTCCTCGGGGACGCGTTCGCGCGCCAGCCGGGCGATCGCCTCGGCGGCGGCGATCTTCATCTCCTCGTTGATCGTGGTCGCCTGGACGTCGAGCGCGCCGCGGAAGATGAAGGGGAAGCCCAGGACGTTGTTGACCTGGTTGGGATAGTCGCTGCGCCCGGTGGCGATGATCGCATCGGGGCGCACCGCGCGCGCTTCCTCGGGCATGATCTCGGGTATCGGGTTGGCCATCGCGAAGATGATCGGCTGGT
Organism: Alphaproteobacteria bacterium; assembly: GCA_018828205.1. Classification (GTDB taxonomy): domain Bacteria; phylum Pseudomonadota; class Alphaproteobacteria; order Sphingomonadales; family Sphingomonadaceae; genus Qipengyuania. Next base: position 5,223 of record JAHJWA010000007.1, on the reverse strand, counting down.
CGGCCATATGCGCGACCCATTCGGGCGCCAGCGCCCCGGCGGCGGAAAGGCCGAGGAAAATGTCGGCGCCGACCAGCGCCGCCTCGAGGCTGCGCGCGTCGGTGTCGACCGCATGCGCGCTCTTCCACTGGTCCATGCTCTCCTCGCGGCCGCGATAGATCGGGCCGTCGCGGTCGCAGACGATGACGTTCTCGTGCGGCATGCCCATCGACTTGACCAGCGCGGTGCAGGCGAGCGCCGCGGCGCCGGCGCCGGCGACCACCATCTTGCAGTCCTTGAGCTGGCGCCCGGTCAGTTCGCAGGCGTTGATCAGCCCCGCCACCGCAATGATCGCGGTGCCGTGCTGGTCGTCATGCATCACCGGGATGTTCATCTTGTCGCGCAGCGCGGCCTCGATGATAAAGCACTCGGGCGCCTTGATGTCTTCCAGATTGATCCCGCCGAAGGTCGGCTCCATCAGCGCGACCGCGTTGATGAAGGCTTCGGGATCCTCGGTGTCGAGCTCGATATCGATCGCATCGACATCGGCGAAGCGCTTGAACAGCACCGCCTTGCCTTCCATCACCGGCTTGGCGGCAAGCGCGCCGAGATTGCCCATGCCCAGGATCGCGGTGCCGTTGGAGATCACCGCGACGAGGTTGGAACGCGCCGTGTAGCGCGCGGCGTTGGCGGGATCGTCGGCGATCGCCTGGACCGGATGCGCGACGCCGGGCGAATAGGCGAGGCTGAGGTCGCGCTGGGTCGCCATCGGCTTGGAGGCGACGATCTCGATCTTACCCGGACGGATCGTCTCGTGGTAGAACAGGGCCTCGCGCTCGGTGAAACCGGTCTGCTTCTCTTCGGCCATCTGGCATCTCCATTCGCTTGCGAGGACGCCCTAACCCCCGATCCCGCGAAGCGATAGGGGAAAGGCCGGACCGCAGCGCTTCCCGAATCACCCCGCGCTTGGCACTCGGGCTGCATGGCCGGCGGCGACACCCCGATGATGCAGCAATACCACGCGCTCAAGCAGCAGGCGGGGGATGCGCTGCTGTTCTACCGGATGGGCGATTTCTTCGAGCTGTTCTTCGAGGATGCCAGGGTAGCGGCCGGCATCCTCGACATCGCGCTGACCAGCCGCGGCGCGCATGACGGCGAGCCGGTGCCGATGTGCGGGGTGCCGGTGCATGCGGCCGAAGGCTATCTCGCGCGGCTGATCCGCGGCGGCTGCCGGGTGGCGATCGCCGAGCAGGTCGAGACCCCCGAGGAAGCCAAGCGGCGCGGCGGCTCCAAGGCGCTGGTTGCGCGCGACATCGTCCGCTTCGTCACCGCGGGCACGCTGACCGAGGACGCGCTGCTCGACCCGCGCCGGGCCAATCTGCTGGTCGCGCTCGCCCCCTTGCGCGATGCGGTCGGGATCGCCGCTTGCGACATTTCGACCGGGCAGATGGAGCTGGAACAATGCGCGCCCGAAGCGCTCGATGCGGCGCTGGCGCGGCTGGGCGCGAGCGAACTGGTGCTGCCCGATGATTGGGGCGCGAGTCCCCGCGCAGGCGGGGACCTCAGGCCGCAAACGGATCGCCAGCGGCCCGAGACCCCCGCCTTCGCGGGGGATCACTTTGCGCAGGCCACCCTTCGCCCGCGCGGCGAGTTCCGCAGCGAGGACGGCGAGGTGCGGCTCAGGCAATTGCACGGGCTCGCCACGCTGGACGGGCTGGGCGATTTCACGCGGGCGATGCTCGCGGCGGCGGGCGGGCTGCTGGCCTATCTCGACCACGCCGGGCGCGGCGAGATGCCCTTCCTGCTGCCGCCCCGCGCGCGCGGCGCGGCGGCGCATCTGGCGATGGATGCGGCCACAAGGTCGAGCCTCGAGATCCTCGCCGCGCAATCGGGGGGACGCGAGGGCAGCCTGCTGGCGACGGTGGATCGCTGTGTCACCGGCGCGGGCGCGCGGCTGCTGGCCGAGGATCTGGCCGCGCCGCTTGCCGAACGGACCGCGATCGCGGCGCGGCTGGCGGCGGTGCAGCATTTCCAGGCCGATCCGCTGCTGCGCGCCGATCTGCGCGCCCTGCTGCGCGGGGCGCCCGACGTGGGCCGCGCGCTGGGGCGGGTGGTCGCGGGGCGCGGCAGCCCGCGCGATCTGGGACAGGTGCGCGACGGATTGTCCGAGGCACGGCGGATCCGTGACCTGCTGCAGGCGGGCAGCGATCTGCCCGAGCTGCTCGCGCGGACCACCGGAGCGCTGGGCGGGCATGCGGAGCTGGTCGATCACCTCGATCTGGCGCTGGTCCCCTCGCCCCCGACCGAGCGCAGCCAGGGCGGTTTCATCGCCGCGGGCTACGACCACGCGCTCGACGCGCTGCGCGAGACCAGCGGCAATGCCCGCCGCGCGATCGCCGCGCTCGAGGCGAAATATCGCGACGAGACCGGCACCCCCTCGCTCAAGATCAAGCACAACAAGGTGCTGGGCTATTTCATCGAGGTTCCGGCCAAGCATGCCGACCGGCTGATGGCGGCGGACAGCGGCTTCAGCCACCGCCAGACCATGGCGGGCGCGGTGCGGTTCAATTCGCTGGGGCTGCACGAGGAAGCGACCCGGATCGCCGAGGCGGGCGGGCACGCGCTGGCGGCGGAGGATGCGCATTTCGAGACGCTGGTCGGCGAGGTGATCGCGCGGCGCGAGGCGATCGCCGCGACCGCCGAGGCGCTGGCGCGGATCGATGTTGCCGCCGGGCTCGCCGAACGCGCGGTCGAGGGCGACTGGTGCAGGCCGGAACTGACCGACGAACCTTGCCTCGCGATCGAGGCCGGCCGCCACCCGGTGGTCGAGCAGGCGCTGTCGCGCGGCAATGAGCGTTTCGTCGCCAACGACTGCATGCTCTCGACCGAGGACCGGCTGTGGCTGATCGGCGGTCCCAATATGGGCGGCAAATCGACTTTCCTGCGCCAGAACGCGCTGATCCTGCTGCTGGCGCAGGCGGGCAGTTTCGTGCCCGCGACCAGAGCGAAGGTGGGGATCGCCGACCGCTTGTTCAGCCGGGTCGGCGCCTCGGACAATCTGGCGCGCGGGCGTTCGACCTTCATGGTCGAGATGGTCGAGACCGCGGCGATCCTCGCGCAGGCAACCGAGCGGAGTTTCGTGATCTTGGACGAGGTCGGGCGCGGCACCTCGACCTATGACGGGATGGCGCTGGCTTGGGCGGTGGTCGAGGCGGTGCACGAGACGCTGCGCTGCCGCTGCCTGTTCGCGACGCATTACCACGAGCTCTCGCGGCTGGCCGAGACCTGCGATTCATTGAGCCTGCACCATGTTCGCGCGCGCGAATGGAAGGGCGACCTGGTGCTTCTCCACGAACTCGCCGAGGGTGCCGCGGATCGCAGCTACGGGCTCGCAGTGGCGCGGCTGGCGGGGGTCCCGCAGCCGGTGCTCAAACGCGCCAAATCGGTGCTCGACAAGCTCGAAAAGGGCCGTGCGGCGACCGGCGGACTGGCGGCGGGCTTGGGCGAACTGCCGCTGTTTGCCGCCAGCATCGCGGCCGAAGAGCGCGAAACCGACGCTTTACGCGATCGGCTCGAGGCGCTCGATGTCGACCGGCTCAGCCCGCGCGAGGCGCTCGATTTTCTCTACGAACTCAAGCGGGATGCGGGCGAACCCCACGATCCCGCTTGATCACCTTCGTCAGGTCCCGTCGCCGCGCAGGCCGTCGGGTTTGTGGCCCTTGCCGTATTTGTCGACATTGTCGTCGTGATTGGGCTCGCCCTGGAAGGCGTCCATATCGACCCGGCCCGAGCTCTCCATGTCGCGCATGTGGTCGACCAGATCCTGGGTCGAATCGCCCATCAACCCCGAGGAATTGTCGCTCTTGACGCTTTCGGTCGGCGAGCCGGTTTCAGGCGTCAGTTGCTGCGCCTCGGTCGCAACCTGCTGCGCCTGATTGCGGTGATCGTCCTGCTCGTCATTGTGCATCTCGGGGGCCTGATCGGCCATCCGCGCTTCTTTGCTTTCGCCGACGTCGGGCCGCGTGCTGTTCTTATCGCTCATGTCAAAGCTCCTTTGATACCCGAACGAGCGGCGCGGGCGGGCGGTTCCGCCTAGCGCGTCGGGATCGGCTCCTCGCCGGTGTAATCGTAGAAGCCGCGCCCGGTCTTGCGCCCCATCCAGCCGGCCTCGACATATTTCACCAGCAGCGGCGCCGGGCGGTATTTGGAATCGCGGGTGGTCTTGTAGAGCACCATCAATATATCGAGGCAGGTGTCGAGCCCGACGAAATCGGCGAGCTGCAAGGGCCCCATCGGATGGTTGAGCCCAAGCCGGCAGCCCTTGTCGATATCCGCGATCCCCGCGGTCGCCTGGCCGAGCACGAACACCGCCTCGTTGATCATCGGCAGCAGGATGCGGTTGACGACGAAACCGGGCTGGTCCTGGCTGAGCACCACTTCCTTGCCCAGCGCCTCGGCGAAGGCCACGGTGCGCTGCGTCGTTGCCTCGCTGGTGGCGAGCCCGGGGATCACCTCGATCAGCTTCATCACCGGCACCGGGTTGAAGAAATGCAGCCCGATGAAACGCGCCGGATCGGGCGAGAAATTGGCCATGCGGGTGATCGGGATCGAGCTGGTGTTGGAGGCCAGGATCGCCTCGGCGCCGAGCAGTTTGCCGGCCTTTTCGAAGATCGCCTGCTTGATTTCCTCGCGCTCGGTCGCCGCCTCGATGATCAGCTCGGCCTGGGCCATGGGCGCGTAATCGCCGATCGGTGTGATCCGCGCGAGCGTGGCTTCCGCCTCGGCGATCTCCATCTTGCCCTTGCCGACCAGCTTGCCCAGCGCGGCGTCGATGCGCGCGACCGAGGCCTGCGCGGTGGCGAGATCGACATCGGCGAGCAGGACGTCGACGCCATGCATCGCCACGGTCTGGGCGATGCCCGAGCCCATCTGGCCGGCACCGATCACGGCCACTGTATCGGTCATCGGCTTGATCATCGAAAATCCCTTCGCACTTGCAGCAAAGCGCGGCTGTTATCCCTCTGCGAGAGGCTTGGCTAGCGGTTCGCGCCCGGAACCCACTTCACGTCGGTGGCGCCATTGCCATTGGCGACCCGCGCGAGCACGAAGAGATAGTCCGAGAGCCGATTGATATAGGCGAGCGCCTGCGGGTTGGTCGGCGCGGTTCCGGCCAGCGCGGTCATCGCGCGCTCGGCACGGCGGGCCGCGGCGCGCGCGAGGTGCAGCCGCGCCGCCGCCTCGCCG
>JAHJWA010000068.1 GCA_018828205.1 Alphaproteobacteria bacterium | reverse complement strand
GTCGTCTCGAAAGACCTCACCCGCTATTGCCCGGCGGACAACATCGCCTCGACGCTGCAGGCCGCGCTCGACGACTGGGCCAATTGCGCGCCCAAGCTGCAGAACCTCGCCACCGATGTCGAGCACCAGACCGTCCCCTGCGAGCGCTTCCACGAGCGCGAGGCGCATTCGCCGCTGCCGCGCGCCTATCAATGGGCCGATGGCAGCGCCTACATCAACCACGTCGAACTGGTCCGCAAAGCGCGCGACGCCGAGGTGCCCGAGAGCTTCTACCACGACCCGCTGATGTATCAGGGCGGCAGCGACAGCTTCCTCCCCCCGCGCGCCGACATCCCGCTGGGCGACCCAGCCTGGGGCTGCGACATGGAAGGCGAGATCGCCTGCATCACCGACGATGTGCCCATGGGCGTCAGCAAGGCCGACGCCGCGGGCCACATCAAGCTGCTGATGCTGGTCAACGACGTGAGCCTGCGCGGGCTGATCCCGGGCGAGCTCGCCAAGGGCTTCGGCTTCTTCCAGTCCAAGCCCTCGAGCGCCTTCTCTCCGGTCTGCGTCACCCCCGACGAGCTGGGCGATGCCTGGCAAGGCAGCGTGATCCATCTGCCGCTCGCCGTCGACTACAATGGCGAACCCTTCGGCCGCGCCGAAGTCGGCCAGGACGCGACCTTCTCGCTCGCCGATCTGGTCGCCCACGCCGCGAAAACGCGGCCCCTGGGCGCGGGCTGCATCATCGGCTCGGGCACGATCTCGAACAAGGGCGAGGACGGCGGCCCCGGCAAGCCCGTCGCCGAAGGCGGCCGCGGCTACAGCTGCATCGCCGAGATCCGGATGATCGAGACGATCTACGAAGGCGAGGCCAAGACCCGCTTCATGCAGGCGGGCGACACCGTCCGGCTCGAGATGAAGGACAAGGACGGCCACTCGATCTTCGGCGCGATCGAGCAGAAGGTGGTGGCGGTCTGAGGGGCGCCGGTGCGGAGGAGCTGCGGAGAAATTGCCGCGTGGCCTGCGCGGCCGCAAAGGGAGGTCCTGCTTCGGGCAGGTCCGACCGGTCGCGAATTGGCCGCTATTGAGTGGGTAGCGGACGTTAACGTTGTCCTGCGTGCCTAGAGTGAGCAGCAAGAATATCCGGTGGGACGTCACGAAAAATCGCAGCTAAAGCGCTCCCAACGCCAAATGCCACGAAAAACCCCCAGCCTGGGGCGGCGGCGTTCCCACTGTAAACGGCAAATGCTCCAATCAAAGCGAACACTCCTACAGTGGCCACAAGCATTTGCCGGATGAACCAGTGCCAGCGAGGCGGCAATCTGGTGAGCATATGATCTCCTTCGTATAGAGCCTATCTTACAGGGACGATTAATGACCGCAACTGGGTCGTTGGCTGCCAGACAGCTCTTGGCCCAGAGCCGCAGCATGCAGCCAGTCCACTCCCCGAAACTAACCATCCGGACAGGAACGTCGAAATAGAGGCAGGAACCTGTCGTCTCGTCGCCCCGGGCTCGACCCGGGGCCCCGCTGTTGTAGCAGCGCTCGCAAACGAACCGGGCGGACGGGTTGTCCCGCGCGGCTATCTCGCTGAGCCGCCTTCCGGTGCCAGAGTGAAAAGTGAGCGGGGCCCCGGGTCAGGCCCGGGGCGACGACATGGGCGAACGTCCCCAAGCGGGGCGCCGGCTGCCGGACTGGTTTGCGTTTCCTCCCCCTTCAGGGCGGGGGGGGCTATTCGGCGCGAAGACAGCGGGACCCGGGCAAAGACCATGAACACCCTTCGCAAAATCCGTTTTCCTACACGCATTCGGCCCGATAGCTTCGCATCGGCTCTTTCTCAGCGTGATTCGATCATCGGGAATCCCCGTGAGCGCAACGGGGAGCGCAGGGGCATGTGTTTCATCAACCAACGCGCCTGAATCGCCGTGCGGGATGCAAAACGGCCGCCGAAACGCTGTCCGACGGCCGTGTTGTTGCAGGAACCCGGAATTTACATCGAGCGCGCGATCACCATCCGCATGATCTCGTTCGAGCCGCCGAAAATGCGCGTGATCCGGCTGTCGCGATACATCCGCGCGATCGGGTAGTCGTTGATATAGCCCGAGCCGCCGTGCAGCTGGAGGCATTTGTCGACCACCTCGCTC
>JAHJWA010000067.1 GCA_018828205.1 Alphaproteobacteria bacterium | reverse complement strand
GACACGCTGCGCGCGCGCAGCGAGGTGATTGGTCTGCGGACAAGCAAGTCGCGCCCCGGGCAGGGGATCGTCACCTTCCGCCACGAGGCGCTCAACCAGCGCGGCGAGGTGGTCTGCAGCTGCGAGCGTTCGGCGCTGCTCAAATCCTCGAGCTGACTCCGCAAGCTGACCGCGCGGGCACCGTTTCGCCCAGCCGCCGTTCATCGGCGGGGAGAGTTTCGAATGACGCATGAGCCGCACAGCGCCAGCGAGACGGTCGAGGCGCTCGAAGACCTGGCCGAAAACACCGACAAGGTCTGTATCGGCGATGTGCTCGACGAGTTCGGCAAACGCAGCTTCGGCCTGTTCCTGTTCGTCCCCGCGCTGATCGAGCTCACCCCGATCGGCGGGATCCCCGGCCTGCCCACGCTGCTCGCGCTGATCATCGCGCTGGTTGCGGTGCAGCTGCTGCTGGGACGCGACCATGTCTGGCTGCCGCAGCTGATCCAGCGCCGCGCGGTCGGCGCGGAGAAGCTGATGAAATCCGCCCAGAAGCTCGAGGGTGTCGCAGCCTTTCTCGACCGCTGGTTCAAGGGGCGGCTCGAGCGCTTCACCGGGCCGCAGATGCAGAAGACTGCCGCGACCGTGGTGGTGGCGCTGTGCTGCACCGTGCCGCCGCTCGAACTGATCCCCTTCGCGAGCAGCGCGCCGATGCTGGCGATCGCGGCCTTTGGCCTGGCGATCCTGGTGCGCGACGGGCTGCTGATGCTGGTGGCGCTGGCGCTGTCGCTGCTGGCAGTGGGGCTGGGCGGCTATTTCTGGTTCACCTCCAGCCCCTCGGGAAGCATCCTGCCCTTCTAGCCTCCGCTTGACTCCGCCCGCCGCGATTGCGCACACTCGCTCCGGGGGAGAATGCGATGCGCAGATTGATCGCGGGCGTGGCGTGGGCTGGTCTGGCAGCGGCACTGACCGGCTGCAGCATGGAACCCGGTGCCGCCGAGGCTCAGACCGGTGACGGCAGCGGCACGATCGCACTCGCCGAATTCCCCGACCGGCCCTATTGGGGCGACACCCATCTCCACACCGACAATTCGATCGACGCCTTCGGTTTCGGCGTCAGGCTGGGCCCGGAGGAGGCGCTGCAATTCGCCAGCGGGCGCGAGGTCACCGCCACCACCGGGCTGGCCGCGAAGCTCGATCGCCCGCTCGACTTTCTCGTCATCGCCGACCATTCCGATGCGCTCGGCGCCACCCGCCGGCTCTACGACGCGCCGCGGATCCTGGTGCGCGATCCCACGCTCCGGCGCTGGTACGACATGATGCACGAGGGGCCGCAAGGCTCGCAGCGCGCCATCGCCGAGTTGATCACCGCCGCTTCCAACGACGAGCTTCCCGCAGCGCTGACCGATCCCGAGCGCCAGCGCGAGGCGACGCGGACGATCTGGGATGCGCATCTGGCGATGCTCGACCGTTACAACCGACCGGGCGAGTTCACCGCGCTGGCGGGGTTCGAATACACGCTGATGCCCGACGGCAACAATCTCCACCGGGTGGTGATGTTTCGCGATGGCAGCGCCAAGACCGGGCGGGTGGTGCCCTATCCCGGGATCGACACCGCGGCCGAGGGGCTATGGGACTATATGGAGGCCTATGAGGAGGGCACCGGCGGGCAGGTGCTCGCCATCCCGCACAATTCCAACCTCTCCAACGGCTTGATGTTCGAACTGACCATGCCCGGCGGCGGGCCGATGACCGCGGCATACGCGCGCAAGCGCGCGCGCTGGGAGCCGGTGGTCGAGGCGACCCAGATCAAGGGCGACAGCGAGGCGCACCCCTTCATGTCGCCCAATGACGAATTCGCGGGTTTCGGCACCGCCGGCTGGGAGCTGGGCAATCTGCCGCTCACCGCCACGGCCACCCCTGCAATGCAGCGCGGCAATTACGTCCGCGAGGCGCTCAAGCGCGGGCTCTCGATCGAGCAGCGCACCGGCGCCAATCCCTATGCCTTCGGCCTGGTCGGTTCGACCGACAGCCACACTGCGCTGGCGACCGCGGACGAGGACAATTTCTTCGGCAAGCACACCGGCAACGAGCCCGGCCCCGACCGCGCGATGGCGCCGCAGAACCTGGGCACCAGCGAGGGCCGTTTTGGCTGGCATTATCTCGCGGGCGGCTATGCCGCGGCCTGGGCGCGCGGCAACACCCGCGCCGAAATCTTCGACGCCTTCAGGCGGCGCGAGGTCTATGCCACCACCGGGCCGCGGATGGTGCTGCGGGTCTTTGCCGGCTTCGATTTCACCGCTGCCGACTGGCGCGGCGACTGGGTGCGCGCGGGCTACAATCGCGGCGTGCCGATGGGCGGCGAATTGTCCGCCACCGGGCGCGCGCCGGTGCTGATGATCTCGGCGCTCAAGGATCCCGATGGCGCCAATCTCGACCGGGTGCAGGTGATCAAGGGCTGGGTGGACGAGAGCGGCGAGGCGCAGGAACGGGTCTACGACGTGGTCTGGTCGGACATGGCGCGCCGCGCGCGCGGGAGCGATGGCAAGGTGCCCGCGGTGGGCGATACGGTCGACCGGACAAGGGCGAGCTACGCCAACAGCATCGGCGCGCCCGAGCTCCGCGCGGCCTGGACCGATCCCGATTACGAAGCCGGGCAGCGCGCCTTCTACTACGTCCGCGTGCTCGAGATCCCGACCCCGCGCTGGCCGCTGTTCGACCGGTTGCGCTTCGGCATCGCGCTCCCCGAGGAGGTGGTGGAGGCGTCGGTCGCGCAGGAACGGGCCTACAGCTCGCCGATCTGGGTCCGGCCCTCTCCGATGTCGGCGCCGGTGGCGGCGCGGCGGACGGGCGCACCTCGGGTCGCGGTGGGTTCGTGATCCGCAATTGGGCGCGCGACCCGCTGGTCCATTTCCTCATCGCCGGCGCCTTGCTGTTCGCGCTGTTCGCCTGGCGCGGCGAGGAGGCGGACCCCGAGAGCCGCAGCATCGACGTGAATCGCGAGGTGCAGGCCAGCCTGGCGCTGCAGTTCGAGACGATGATGCAGCGCCCGCCCACCGATGCCGAGCTCGACGGGCTGATCGAGCGCTGGCTGCGCGACGAGGTGCTCTACCGCGAGGCGCTGCGGCTGGGGCTCGACCGCGACGATGCGGTGGTCCGGCGGCGGCTGGCGAAGAAGATGGACGCGCTGGCGAGCGCGCAGGCGGAGACCGCGGTGCCCAGCGAGGCGGTCTTGCGCGCCTGGCTGGCGGACAACCCCGAACGCTTCGCGCGCGGCGCCAGCGTGAGTTTCGACCAGCTCTATTTCGCCGATGAGGCCGCGGCGCGCGCGGCGCTGGGACAGCTGCAGAGCGGCGCGGACTGGCGCGGGCTGGGCAAGCCGTTGTCGGTCCCGGCCTCGCAGGAGCAGGCGGCCATGCGCGCGGTGACCGAGCGCTACGGGCGCCAGTTTGCCGCTGGCCTGGCGCAGCTGGACGCGGCGGATGGCTGGCAGGGCCCGCTCGCTTCGGGGTTCGGCTGGCATCTGGTGCATTTGCGTTCGCGCGAGCAGGGCGCGGTCCCGCCGCTCGCGGACATCCGCAAGCGGGTCGAGGACGACTGGCGCGGCGCGACCATGTCGACGCGCACCGAGGCCGCCTATCGTCTACTGCGCGGCGCCTATCGGGTCGAGATCGCCGAGTGATCCGTGGTTGTTTGCTCGGTCTGGTCGCGACGCTGGCGCTCGCGCTTGCTCTCGCATGGCCGGGCAGCGCAAGGGCCGACGAACTGCGCCCGGTGGCGATTTCCTTTACCCAGCTCGACGCGAGCCGCTGGCGGCTCGACTGGAAGCAGCCGGTCGCCTCGCCCGCCGCGCGGCTGGCCTATCCGACAATGCCTGACAATTGCGCGATGGCAGGCGAGCCCGTGGTGCGCGGCGCCGCAGCGGCGCTGGTCGCCGGGGTCGAGGTCGTCTGCGACGGCGCGGTTACCGGCCGGCGCATCGGCGCACGCGATCTGGTCGTGACCGGCGATGCGCTGCTGCGCGTGGTGCCGCTCGGGCGGGCGGTGCAGACCTATCGCCTGACCGCATCCCAGCCCGAAGCCACGATCGCCGGGGTTCCCGCCACCGCGCAAATCTGGCGCAGCTATTTCCTGCTCGGGGTCGAGCATATTCTCGAGGGCTGGGATCACCTGCTGTTCGTGATCGCGCTGGTGCTGCTGGTCGCGCATGGCATGAAGGTGGTGAAGGCGGCGACCGCCTTCACCGTGGCGCATTCGCTGACGCTGGCGGCGGTGACTTTCGGCTATGCGGGGCTGCCCTCGCGCCCGGTCGAGGCGCTGATCGCGCTGTCGATCGTGTTCCTCGCGGTCGAGCTGGCGCGCGGCAGCCGCGAGACGCTGACGCGGCGGTTGCCCTGGGCGGTGGCATTCGGCTTCGGCCTGTTCCACGGCTTCGGCTTCGCAGGGGCCTTGCGCGAGATCGGCCTGCCCGAGGGCGAGGTGCCCGCTGCGCTGGTGAGCTTCAACCTCGGGGTCGAGGCGGGGCAATTGCTGGTGATCGCCATGGTGCTGGTGCTGCGCCGCGCGCTGCAGCGCTTTTCCCCGCAGGTCGAACCCCATGCGGTGCGGCTCGCCGCCTATGGAATCGGGATCACCGGAAGCTACTGGCTGTTCGACCGGATCATTGCCTGAAGCCCATCAATCTGCCTCATCGGGCAACTTGTCATTCACACCCGCGCGCCTACATTGGAGGTCGCGAAAGGATGTGCGTGACATGAGAGATCAGAACGAGCCGGGCGATCCCCAGGACAATGGTCCCAACCCCTGGGTGAAAAGCCTGATGGTGTGGGGCGGGATTTTCCTCGCCCTGCTGGTCGTGGTCTCGGTGTTCGGCGGCAGCGCGCAGCCCGCGGGCGAGGAACTCGGCTATTCCGAGTTCCGCGATCGCGTCGCCGAAGGCTCGGTGCAGAACGTCAGCATTTCCGAGGACCGCATCACTGGCACGCTCACCAATGGCGAGGCCTTTTCCTCGGTCCCGGTCGCCAACGACACATCGCTGACCGCGCTGCTCGAGCAAAACGACGTTCCCTACACCGGCGCGGCGAAGGAAGAGATGGGTGTCCTCACCTACATGCTCATCCAGTCGCTGCCCTTCATCCTCATTCTCGGCATCGCCTTCTTCGCGCTGCGCCAGGTCCAGAAGGGCGGCGGCGCGGGCGGCGCGATGGGCTTTGGCAAGTCCAAGGCCAAGATGCTCACCGAAAAGCAGGGCAAGGTCACCTTCAACGATGTCGCGGGCATCGACGAGGCGCGCGAGGAGCTGGAGGAGATCGTCGAATTCCTCAAGGATCCGCAGCGCTTCTCCAAGCTCGGCGGCCAGATCCCCAAGGGCGCGCTGCTGGTCGGTTCGCCGGGTACCGGCAAGACGCTGCTGGCGCGCGCGATCGCGGGCGAGGCGGGCGTGCCCTTCTTCACCATTTCGGGCTCTGACTTCGTCGAGATGTTCGTGGGCGTCGGTGCCAGCCGCGTGCGCGACATGTTCGAACAGGCCAAGAAGAACGCCCCCTGCATTCTCTTCATCGACGAGATCGATGCGGTGGGTCGCAGCCGCGGGCATGGTCTGGGCAATTCCAACGACGAGCGCGAACAGACGCTGAACCAGCTGCTGGTCGAGATGGATGGTTTCGAGGCCAATGAAGGCATCATCATCATCGCCGCGACCAACCGCCCCGACGTGCTCGACCCGGCGCTGCTGCGTCCGGGCCGCTTCGATCGCCAGGTCGTGGTCCCCGTTCCCGACATCGAAGGGCGCGAGAAGATCCTCGCGGTGCATATGAAGAAGGTGCCGCTGGCGCCCGACGTCAACAGCCGCACGATCGCGCGCGGCACCCCGGGCTTTTCGGGCGCCGATCTCGCCAACCTCGTCAACGAGGCGGCGCTGCTGGCGGCGCGACGCAACAAGCGTCTGGTCGCGATGCAGGAGTTCGAGGACGCCAAGGACAAGGTCATGATGGGCGCCGAACGCCGCACGATGGTCATGACCGACGACGAAAAGAAGATGACCGCCTATCACGAGGCGGGGCATGCGCTGGTATCGCTCAACGAGCCGGCGTCGGACCCGATCCACAAGGCGACCATCATCCCGCGCGGCCGTGCGCTGGGCATGGTGATGCGCCTGCCCGAGCGCGACAGCTATTCCTACCACCGCGACAAGATGCACGCCAACCTCGCGGTCGCCATGGGCGGGCGCGTGGCGGAAGAGATCATCTTCGGCCACAACAAGGTCTCCAGCGGCGCCTCGGGCGACATCCAATATGCCACCGATCTGGCGCGCTCGATGGTCACCAAATGGGGCATGAGCGACAAGCTGGGCCCGCTGCAATACGAGGAAAGCCAGGAAGGCTATCTCGGCATGGGCCAGACCGCGCGCACCATGGGCGGTTCGGAAACCAACAAGATGATCGATGCCGAGATCAAGGAGCTGGTCGAAGGCGGGCTCAAGCGCGCGACCGAGGTTCTGAAGGACCAGGAGGACAAGCTCCACCTGCTGGCGCAGGCGCTGCTCGAATACGAGACTCTCACCGGCGAGGAAATCGACCGGCTGATGAAGGACGGCACGATCGACCGCAGCGACACGCCCAAGGGCGGCCAGGTGGAGATCAAGCCGATCATCGGCAGCGCGGTGCCCAAGGCCGGCAAGAAGTTCGGCGGCGAAGGCGGCGCGGCCCCCGCGGGCGCGTGATCCCGGCGCATCGCTGACGCCAAAACGGCGGGCGCTGCCTGTGGCGGTGCGCGCCGTTTTCGTTTGATCACGGGCAGCTGCCCTTGGGAACATAACGAGAACTGGCGGATTGATCGGGCAAAGGAGATTGTCCCATGACCAGCACGGTTCCCAACCCGCATCCCAAGTCCGATCCCGTCACCAATGCCGAGAAGGCGCCCGAGAACTGGACCACCGGCGACGAGGCGATGACCGGGGCGCAGGCGAGCTACCTCAAGACTCTGAGCGAGGAAGCGGGCGAGCCCGACGCCTATGACGCCAAGCTGACCAAGGCCGAGGCTTCCAAGCGGATCGACGCGCTGCAGGAACAGACCGGACGCGGCGCCTG
>JAHJWA010000066.1 GCA_018828205.1 Alphaproteobacteria bacterium | reverse complement strand
GACCAAGGGGATCACCTTCCGCTTCAACACCACCTTCGAATACATCAAGCCTTGCGACGAAGGCGGCTTCTTCGTGAAGCTGACCGACGGCGACGAAGAGAAGGCCGATCTGGTGATGTTCGCGGTCGGGCGCATCCCGAACACCGAAGGCCTCGGCCTCGACAAGGCGGGCGTCGCACTCGGCGAGAGCGGCGAGATCGTGGTCGACCGCTTCAGCAAGACCAATGTCGATCATATCCATGCCGTGGGCGATGTCACCGACCGCGTGCAGCTCACCCCGGTCGCGATCCGCGAGGGGCAGGCTTTCGCCGACACCGTGTTCGGCGGGCACGACCCGGTCGCGGTGGACCATAGCTGCATCCCCAGCGCGGTCTTCAGCCATCCGCCGATCGCCGCGGTGGGGATGACCGAGGGCGAGGCCAAGAACAAGCTGGGCAGCGTCAAGGTCTACCTGTCCGATTTCCGCCCGATGAAGAACGTGCTGGCGGGGCGCAACGAACGCAGCCTCATCAAGATGGTCTGCGACGGCGACAGCGGCAAGATCGTCGGCATCCACATGATCGCCCCCGACGCGCCCGAGATGATGCAGGCGGCGGCGATCGCGGTGAAGGCGGGGCTGACCAAGGCCGATTTCGACGCCACCACCGCGATCCACCCGACCATGGCCGAGGAACTGGTGCTGCTGCGTTGAGCGCGCGCGCCTGCGCCGGCCCGATCGTCGCGCCGTCCCGGGGTGCGACGCATTCGCGCCAGTCGATTGCCTTGCCCGCCCGCGCAGGGTTAAACCCGAGGCAACGAATCGGGATATCGGGGAATAGTGCATGAACATGCTGGCTTCGCGCGGGCAATTGCGCGCGAGTTTCATCCGCTGGGCGCTGTTCACCGTCCCCTTGATCGTGCTGCTGGGCTTCCTCGCCGGGCAGTCGAGCGGCCCCGACACCGCCTGGTTCGCCAATCTTGCCAAGCCCGCCATCTACCCGCCGCCCGCCGCGTTCGGGATCGTCTGGACGATCCTCTACGTCATGATCGGGCTCGCGCTGGCGCTGGTCTGCGCCGCCTGGGGCGCGCGCGGGCGGACGCTGGCGCTGGCCGTGTTCGCGGTGCATTTCGCCTTCAACCTCGCCTGGACCCCGGTGTTCTTCGGGATGCAGCAGATCGCGGCCGGGCTGCTGGTGATCGCATTGGTGGCGCTCACGCTGATCGCGGTGACCGCCTTGTTCTGGCGGGTGCGCCGCCTCGCGGGCGTGCTGCTGCTGCCCTATCTCGCCTGGGTGCTGTTCGCCTTCGCGCTCAACTACCAGTTCCTCCAGCTCAACCCCGAAGGCGGCCAGAGCGACACCCGCGACGGCGCGGTCGAGCGGGTCCGGATCGGCGGCTAGCGGGCGGGGGTCGTCAGCCTCTGGACAATCGCGCGTCCCGCGCCCATCTCAGTGCCATGCAAAGCCAGAACCCGCTCATCGCCGATTTCGTCAAACTGGCCAATTCGGCCGCCGGGACCTTTGCGGGGATGACCCGCGAGGCACGCGAATCGGCGCGCGAACGCGCCAAGGAGGCCTTCGGGGGGATGGATTTCGTCACCCGCGAGGAATTCGACGCGGTCAAGACCATGGCGGCCAAGGCGCGCGAGGAAACCGAGAAGCTCGCCGCGCGCATCGCCGCGCTCGAAGCGCGCAATCCCTGACCATTTGCCCTGCAACGACAGGGCATAGCGGGCACCGCTGATGCAGTTGCGCGCCCCAGCCATCGTTGTGGCCTCGCGGCCGCAGGGCGAAACCGCGGTGATCGCCCGGCTGCTGACCGCCGAGGCGGGGCTGGTCGCGGCCTATGTCGCGGGCGGACGCGGGCGCCTGCTGCGACCCGTGGTCATGCCCGGCAATCTGGTGATGGCCGATATCCGTTCCAAATCCGAAGGTCAGCTGCCCTTCGCGCGGCTCGAGCTTACCGCCAGCCGCGGGCCGTGGCTGAGCGAGCCGCTCCCCGCTGCAGCGATCGCCTGGACCTGCGCGCTGACCGCCACCGCGCTCCCCGAACGCCAGGCCTATCCCGCGGTCCATGCCGCGCTCGCGGGCCTGCTCGAGGCGATCTGCTCGGCGCCCTCGGCGCGCGGCTGGGTCGAGGCGCTGGTCGCCTATGAGACGCTGCTGCTGCGCGAGATGGGCTATGGCGGGGACGAGGCCGGGAATGCCGACGGGGAATGGTACAGGGGCCGGCCGGCGATAGCCGATCTTGCCGCGGGGCTGGAAATTCTGGGTCGGCTCGAGCGCCCGGTGGCCCAATACCTCATTGCCGAGACCCGCGCCGACGTTATGGCGGCGCGTCGGCAGCTGTGCGAGCGGCTGGCCCGGATCGATGGTCCGATCGAGGGCTGAACAGGACAGCGGGGGAGCGCCGAAACCATGAAGATAGCCTTTCTGCCCGGAGACGGGATCGGACCCGAGGTGACCGCCGCGGCGCGCGATGTGCTCGCTGCGCTGTCGCTCCCGGGCCTGGTGCTGTTCGAGGGCGATGTCGGCATGGCGGCCTATCGCCGCCACGGCCACCCGCTCCCCGCCGAGACGCTGGAGATGGCGCGCGCCGCCGATGCGGTGCTGTTCGGCGCGGTGGGCGACCCCGAAGGCGATTCGCTGCCGCGCGAGCACCGCCCCGAGGCGGCGATCCTGGGTCTGCGGTCCGAACTCGGCCTGTTCGCCAATCTGCGCCCCGCCGCCGGCTGGCCCGGTCTGGAAGACCTCTCGCCGCTGCGCCCCGAGCTGGCGCGCGGGATCGACCTGCTGGTGGTCCGCGAGCTCAATGGCGATGTCTATTTCGGCGCCAAGGGCGAGCGCAGCAATGATGCCGGCGAGCGCGAGGGCTGGGACTCGATGTCCTATTCCCAGAGCGAGGTCCGCCGCATCGCGCACACCGCCTTCCGGGCGGCGGGCAAGCGCCGCGGCCGGGTGACCAGCGTCGACAAGGCCAATGTCCTCGAGACCAGCCGCATCTGGCGCGAGACGGTGGTCGAGGTCGCGCGCGACTATCCCGAGATCCGGCTCGACCATCTCTATGTCGACAACGCCGCGATGCAGATGGTCCGCGCGCCGGGCCAGTTCGACGTCATTCTTACCGGCAATCTGTTCGGCGACATCCTCTCGGATCAGGCCAGCGCGGTGGTCGGCTCGATCGGCCTGCTCCCCAGCGCCAGCATGGGCGAGAGGACCACCCAATTCGGCACCTTCGGGCTCTATGAACCGATCCACGGCAGCGCGCCCGATATCGCGGGGCAGGGCAAGGCCAACCCGCTCGCCGCGATCCTCAGCCTCGCGATGCTGCTGCGCCATTCGCTCGGGCGCGAGGGCGATGCGGGGCGGATCGAGCGCGCGGTGGCGCGGACGCTGGCGGACGGCGTGCTCGGTGCCGATCTGGGAGGCGAAGCCTCGACCGGGGCGATCGCCGCCGCGGTGGTTAGCAATCTGCTAAGCATATCTTGAGATTTGCGCGCTAGCCGGGTCTGGTCATGGACATGTCTTCTGCCGCGCCCGCCTCGCTCCCGTCGACCCTGGCCCCACTCGAACTCGCCATCATCCTTCCCACGCTCAACGAGCGCGACAATCTCGCGCCGCTGGTCGAGCGAATCGAGCAGGCGCTCGGGCCCGCGGGTTGGGAAGTGCTGGTGGTCGACGACAATTCCGCCGATGGCACCGCCGAGGAGGCGCGCCGGCTGGCGCTGACCGACAGCCGCATCCGCGTGATCCAGCGGATCGGCCGCCACGGATTGTCTTCCGCCGCGATCGAGG
>JAHJWA010000065.1 GCA_018828205.1 Alphaproteobacteria bacterium | reverse complement strand
CGGCGATCGGTTATTTCGTCTTCGGCCTCGATCCGATGCAGACCGCGGGCACGATCGAAAGCGTGCAGCAGGGCTCGCAACAAGCGGGGCCCGCTACCACCGACGCGCAAATCGTCTGTTCCGCCAGCGAATATGCGACCGAAGCCTGCAACGCGCTCGACTCGCTCAACAGCACCTGGGGCCGGACGTTCGAGGAACAGGGTTTCGCCGCCAGTTTCCGGCAACCCGTCCTTCATCTCTACAGCGCCGGCGTGAGCACCGAATGCGGCAGTGGCAGCTCGGCGATGGGTCCGTTCTACTGCCCCGCCGATGAGACGATCTACATCGACACCAGCTTCTACGACGAACTCGCGCGCATGGCCAACAACAGCGGCGACTTCGCACGCTATTACGTGCTCGCGCATGAATACGGTCACCACATCCAGACGCTCACGGGGGTGTCGGGCCAGATCCGAAGCGCGCAGCAGCAGTCACCCGGCGACTCCAACGCGCTGCAGGTGCTGATGGAACTGCAGGCGGACTGCTATGCCGGCGTGTGGGCAGGCAAGAACCGGAACCTGATCGAGCCTGGCGATATCGAGGAAGGCATGCAGGCCGCCGCGGCGATCGGGGACGACCGGCTTACCGGTGGCCGGGTGAGCGAGGAGAACTTCACCCACGGAACCAGTCAGCAGCGCAGCCAAGCGCTCCGCCTCGGGATGCAGGGCGACGACCGCGCCTGCGACGCGATCACGCGCGTCGGCTGAGCTTCGGGCGCCGCGGTTAGCCTTTCGCGCGCATCCCGGCGAGCGCCTCCTCGAGCGAGCGCAGCGCTTCGGTGCGTTCGGCCTCCGACAGATTGCGGTCGTTGCGGATCGTCCGCCGCGCGCTGTCGAGCGCCAAGCGGGCGGCCTCCAGCGCCGCGGCGTGGCAGGCGAACAGCGCCTCGCGGCCCTCGCTGGTGGCGCCGCTGCGGACGATTGCGGTGCGGCCGATCTCGCAGCTCACCACGACCTCGGGCGTGGCGGCCTGACCCTCGCTCACCGCGAGCCGGATCTCGCGCCGCAGTTCGCCCCCCTTGCCGAGCTCCCGGCGCAGCTCCGCCATATCGGCGCGCAGTTCCGCGCGTTCCTGCGTGATCAGCGCAGATTCGCGCGAGCGCAGGACTTCGCGCTCTGCAGCGTCGAGCCCGGCGATGGCCTCGTCCAGCCCACGCTCGACATGGGTCTCCACTTCCCGCTCGATGGTGAGGTCGATGTTCATGTCCGCCTCGACCGGGGGCGCCGGAGGCACCGGGCGGGCGGGCGGCACCGCAGGAGCATCGGCGACCGGCGGTGCGATGGGCGCTTGCGGGGCTGCCGGTGCGGCAGGGACCTCGGGGGCGGGTACCTCGGAGGCACGCGTCTCGGCATAGCTGATCGAAGCGGTCAGCGGCAGCGCCAGCGCCGCGCCGGCGAGCAGCGCGCGGCCCGCGAAGCGGCGGCGGGGGGAGATATCGGCCATGGTCAGGCTCCTCAGACGGTGGATGATCGATTTGTCGCCCAGCACCGGGCAGGCCATCGGCGCGGCCAGCGCGAGCCGCGGCGCGGCGCCCGCGGTCGTGGCGAAGCCGGCGATGATGGCGGCATAGGCGGCGCGCTCGTCGCGGCTGCGTTCCGCGACCACGCGGGTATCGCAGGCGGCCTCCTGATCGCGTCGCAGCGCAGTCCAGCCGACCCAGCCCAGCGGGTTGAACCAGTGCAGCGCGAACAGCGGCTGGACGGCGACATTGGCGAGCAGATCGCGACCGCGGTGATGCGCCAGCTCATGCGCGATGGCGAGATCGCGCTTGCGGCGGTCGCGCTGGACCATGAAACCCTGCGGCAGGGCGACGACCTTGTCGAACACGCCGAACGCCACCGGCCCGAGCGTCGCTTCGGTTTCGACCAGCCGCACGCGCCCGACCTCGCCCACCGGCCTCGCGCGCGCGAGCAGCTCGCGCCGCATCGCGAAATAGAGCGCGAAGCGGCGGATCAGGAAGATCGCGGCACCGGCCAGCCACAGCACCAGCAAGGGGGTCAGCCAGTCAACCGGCGGCACCGAAGCGGCGGCAGGCAGCGGGGAGACCGGAACGATCTCGCCGCCATGCGCGAGCGATTGCATCGCCAGCACCGGCGCCGGGTCCGCAGCCGCCATTTCGGCGAGCGGCGGTGCCGGTTCGGCGGGCTTGAGCCAGGCCGGCAGGGTGATCGGCGGGATGGCCAGCCGCAGCAGCGGCAGCGCCCACAGCGCATAGGCCGCCTGCGCCCCGAGATGGCGCGCGACCGGGCGGCGCAGCAGCAGCACCAGCGCGATCAGCGCCCCGGTCCACAGCAGGGTATCGAGCAGGTACTGGGTCATTGGCGCAGTTCCTTGAGCAGGGCTTCCATCTCGGCGAGATCCTGATCGGTAAGCGCCTCGCTCTGCGCCAGATGCGCGAACAGCGAGGCGGCGCGGCCGCCGAACAGCCGGTTCACCAGCCGCCGCGATTCGCCCCCGACATAGGCCGAGCGGGCGATCAGCGGGCGATAGAGAAAGCGGCGGCCCTCGGGCTCGGTCGCCAGCGCGCCCTTGGCCACCAGCCGCGAGAGCAGCGTCTTGACCGTGGCGATGGTCCAGTCGCGGGTCTCGCAGATCGCCTCGCAGACATCGGCGGCGGAGCGCGGGCTGCGGTCCCACAGCACCTCCATCACCGCGTGTTCGGCATCGGATATGCGTTCGCCGGAAGGATCGCTGGGAATGGTCATGAAAGCTCTCGGATGATTCTCGATTACATCTGTAGACTTATCGACTACGCCTGTAAACATGGCTCCCCGATGAACGAAACTCCGGAACGGGTTGCCGCGCCGAGCGCTGCCACGGGATCACCCACCCCGAGGATTTTGAAGACATGGACGACAACAAACGCCAGGCGGTTCTCACCTCGCCGCAATTGCGGCTGGTCGGCACGGTCGACGAGGCGATGTATGCCGAGTTCCGCAACCAGCTGAGCGCCGCGCCCGCCGAGGGGCCGCTGGTGATCGCGCTGACCACGCTGGGGGGCAACCCCGAAGTGGCGCGCGCCATGGCCGACGATGTCCGGCTGCTGCGCGATGCGGGGCGGACGATCTATTTTCTCGGCAAGGCCGCGGTCTATTCCGCCGGCGCAACCTTCATGGCCGGCTTCCCGGTCGCCAACCGCTTCCTGACCCGCAACACCGCGCTGATGGTCCACGAGCGCCAGCTGACCAAGACCATCGATCTGTCGGGCCCGCTGCGCACCTGCACCGCGCAGCTCAAGGCGGCGCTCAACGAGATCGAGCAGTCGATCGTGATCGAGGAACAGGGTTTCCGCCTGTTCGTCGAAGGGTCGAAGGTCGATTTCGAGGAGTTGCAGCGCAAGGCGCCCGACAATTGGTACATCCCCGCCGACGAGGCGAAACAGCTGGAGCTGATCGCCGAGGTGATTTGACCCAAGGCTTTGCCGATGCCTCCGGAACGGATTCGCTCGCGATTGTCCGTTCTAGCAATATTTGGTAATTTGCGGGGATGGCAGCCAAGACCACCTCCGTCGCGCTGGGCGAGAAGCTCACCGCCTACACCCGCCGCAAGGTGGAATCGGGCGAGTTCGGCTCGGCCAGCGAAGTGATCCGCGATGCGCTGCGCCGTGCTGAAGAGCGGGACCTGCACATAGAGAGGCTGCGCGAGCTGATCCGCGAAGGTGAAGAGAGCGGTCCGGCGGAACCGTTCGATCTGAACCAGTTCCTGGGCGAGATGCGCGAGCGCCACGACAAAGACGCTGCGTGAACTGCATTCTAAGGCCCGCAGATCGGGCCGATCTGGCCGACATCTGGGCCTATGGCGCTCAGGAATGGGGTGTCGATCAGGCTGACCGATACGTCACAGGCATCGCGAGCCGGATCGGAAATGCCGCGGGGAGCCCCGGCATCGGAAGTCCGGTCGGCGGGCTACCTTCCACATATCGCAAGCTGGCGTTCGGGTCGCACCGCGTCGTGTATCGCGTTTCCGAAAGCGACCTGATCGTGGTCCGCATCCTGCATTTCCGACAGGAGGTTCCGGACATCTTCGAGGACGATCGCCTGTAGGGACAAGCGCTCTCGCGTGCTGCATGCACGGATGGGCGCCATCAGCCTCTTGGACGAATGAAAAAGGGCCGGAGCGTTTCCGCCCCGGCCCTTCCAAATCCATCCGAAGCGCGCCGCCTCAGTACACGCGCGCCTTCGGCTCGATATAGGCAACGTCGTCGGTCAGCGTGAACTCGTGCACCGGGCGGTAGTCGATGGCGATCTTGCCGCCCTTGCCGCCCCAGCCGTCGAAGGTCGCGATCGTGTGCTTCATCCAGTTGGCGTCGTCGCGATCGGGGAAATCCTCATGCGCGTGGGCGCCGCGGCTTTCCTTGCGGTTCGCGGCCGAAGCCATGGTGACATTGGCCTGCGCCATCAGATTGTCGAGCTCGAGCGTCTCGATCAGATCGCTGTTCCAGATCAGCGAGCGGTCGGTGACATGGATGTCCTCCATCCGCTTGTTGACCTGCGCGAGCGCTTCCACGCCCTGCGCCAGCAGCTCGCTGTTGCGGAACACCGCGGCGTGCTTCTGCATGCCCTTCTGCATTTCGCTACGCACCGCGGCGGTGGGCGAGCCGCCATTGGCGTGGCGGAAATGGTCGAGCCGCGTCAGCGCCAGATCGGCGCTGTCGGCGGGCAGTTCGGCATGGCTCTCGCCGGGCTTGATCAGATCGTTCAAGCGGTGGCCGGTCGCGCGGCCGAAGACCACGAGATCGATCAGCGAGTTCGAACCCAGGCGGTTGGCGCCGTGGACCGAGACGCAGGCCGCCTCGCCCACCGCGAACAGGCCGGGGACGATCTTCTCGGGATCGCCCGGATCGCCCGCCATCACCTCGCCGTGATAGTTACAGGGGATGCCACCCATATTGTAATGCACCGTCGGGGTGACGGGGAGCGGCTGGCGGGTCAGATCGACGCCCGCGAATATCTTGCCGCTCTCGGTGATCCCCGGGAGGCGTTCGGCCAGGATCGCGGGATCGATGTGGTCGAGGTGGAGGAAGATGTGATCGCCCTCCGCGCCCACGCCGCGGCCTTCGCGCATTTCCAGCGCCATCGAGCGCGACACGACATCGCGGCTGGCGAGATCCTTTGCCGAGGGGGCATAGCGCTCCATGAAGCGCTCGCCCTCGGAATTGGTCAGATAGCCGCCCTCGCCGCGTGCACCCTCGGTGATCAGCACGCCCGCGCCGTAGATCCCGGTCGGGTGGAACTGGACGAATTCCATGTCCTGCAGCGGCAGGCCGGCGCGCAGCACCATGCCGCCGCCATCGCCGGTGCAGGTGTGCGCGCTGGTGGCGGTGAAGTAGCAGCGGCCGTAGCCGCCGGTCGCCAGCACCACCGAATGCGAACGGAAGCGGTGGATCGTCCCGTCGTCCATGCACATCGCGATCACGCCGACGCAGACCTTGCCCGAAGGCGTGTCCTTCATGATCAGGTCGAGCGCGAAATATTCGATGAAGAAGTCCGCGGCGTATTTCAGGCTCTGCTGGTAGAGCGCGTGGAGCATCGCGTGACCGGTGCGGTCGGCCGCGGCGCAGGTGCGCTGCACCGGCGGGCCCGCGCCCATGTTCTGCATGTGGCCGCCGAAGGGGCGCTGGTAGATGGTGCCGTCCTGGTTGCGGCTGAAGGGCACGCCGGCATGCTCGAGCTCGTAGACCGCCTGCGGCGCCTCGCGAACGAGATATTCGATCGCGTCCTGGTCGCCGAGCCAGTCGGAGCCCTTGACGGTGTCGTACATGTGCCACGACCAGTGGTCGGGGGTGTTGTTGCCCAGCGATGCGGCGATGCCGCCCTGCGCCGCGACGGTGTGCGAGCGGGTCGGGAACACCTTGGTGATATTGGCGGTCTTGAGCCCGGCCTCGGCCGCGCCCATGGTCGCGCGCAGGCCCGATCCGCCGGCGCCCACGACGACGACGTCATAGGTGTGCTCGATGATCGGATAGGCGCGGTCGCCGATGGTGAAGGTATCGGTGCTCGCCATCAGGCAGCTCCTGCAAAAGCGAGACGGGCGATGGAGGCCAGCGCGAAGGCGCCGCTCCCGATCGCGACGATGTTGAGCGCGGCGAGCGCGGCGAACTTGTTGCCCGAGGTGTGGACGTAATCCTCGATCACGACCTGCAACCCGAGCCGGGCATGCCAGAACACGTTGATCACCAGCAGCGCCAGCGCGGTGGCGACCAGCGGCTGCGAGACCCAGCCCGCCATCGCGGCGTAGTCATAGGCGGGAAGCAGCGCCATGCTGACCACCAGAAAGGTCACCAGCAGCAGATTGCCGATCGCGGTCAGCCGCTGGAGCAGCCAGTGATGCGCGCCGCCGTGCGCCGAACCGAGGCCGCGGACCCGGCCGATGGCCGTGGTCTTGCTGCCGTAGCGTTCGAGTGTGGTGTGCTTGCCCATGGTCTAGGAATCTTTCACTTAAGGAACACGACGGCCCAGAAAACCACCGTCAGGATCACGCCCGAGGCAGTCACGGCCAGCGCGCTGGTCTTGTTGCGCTCGATCTCGAAGCCGGCGCCGATATCCATGACGAAATGGCGCAGGCCCGAACTCATGTGGTTGAAGAAGGCCCAGCTCAGCCCGATCAGCACCAGGATCCCGATCGGGCTCCCCATCACGCCGGCGAAGCTGTCATAGGCTTCGGGTCCGGCGGCGAGCGAGCCCAGCCACCACAGCAGCACCGCCAGCCCGACGGTCGCCATGCCCGAGCCGGTGACGCGGTGGAGGATCGAGACCAGCATATGCGGGCCCCATTTCCAGATCGAGAGATGCGGTGAAAGCGGGCGGTCGGCCATGATTTGTGTCCGGTCGGTGAGATTGGGAGGCTCTCCTTAGCGGACATCGCGCGCGAGACAAGGCGGCTGGCCTCGACAAATGGCGCAAATTTGCGAATAGGCGCTTGCATGACTTGCATCCTGCTCACCGGATCCAGCCGCGGCATCGGCGCGGCGGCCAAATCCTCGCTCGAGGCGCGCGGCGCGACAGTTATCGGCCAGGCGACCACCAGCACCGCGACCGACACCGTCCCCGCGGACTTCACCCAGCCCTTCGCGCCCCACGAACTGTGGCAGGCCGCGCTGGCCCGCGCCGGGGGCGAGATCGACGTGCTGGTCAACAACGCCGGCCTGTTCGCGCCCAACCCGGTCGACGCCACCGATCTGCACTGGCTCGCCGCGTTCGAGGACACGATGCGGATCAACCTCACCGCCGCGGCGCAATTGTCGCGCTTCGCGGTGCGCCACTGGCAGGAACGCGCCGCCCGGGGCGACACGCGCGGCGGGCGGATCGTCCATGTCGCCAGCCGCGCCGGGCACCGCGGCGACAGCCCCGCGCATTGGCACTACGCCGCCAGCAAGGGCGGGATGCTGGCGCTGCACAAGACCATCGCGCGCGCCTATGCGGGCGAGAACATCCTCAGCTTCGCGATCGCGCCCGGCTTCACCGACACCGCGATGGCGGGCGACTATCTCGACAGCCGCGGCGGACCCGGGCTGCTCGCCGATATCCCGCTGGGCCGCGTCGCCGAGCCCGAGGAGATCGCCGCGATGATCACCTTCTGCGCGCTCGACGCGCCCCCCAGCATGACCGGAACCACGCTCGACGCCAATGGCGCGAGCTATGTGCGCTGATCTGGTCGCCCCCGCCCCCAACTCGTCACCCCCGCGAAAGCGGGGGCCCCGCTGAGCGATGGCCGGCGCCAAGGGCGGCTGGGTCTACATGATGAGCGACCGCTACCGCGGCGGTATCTACACCGGCGTGACCGCCGATCTGGTTTCGCGCGTCGCGCAGCACAAGAAGGGTGAGGGATCCGCCTTCGTCCGCCAATACGGCTTTACGCTGCTGGTCCATTGCGAACGTCACGAGGCGATCATCGATGCCATCGCGCGCGAAAAGGCGATCAAGAAGTGGCGACGCGCCTGGAAGATCGAACTGATCGAACGGCACAATCCCGACTGGCTCGACCTTTTCCCGACGCTCACCGGCTGAGCGGCTGACGGCAGCGGGACCCCCGCTTTCGCGGGGGCGACGAAGATGGTGGGACATTGGAATGCTCCAGCCGCGTCCCGTCTTCCGGGAAATGGCGGGCGCGCGCTCTGTTGCACTATCGGGCTGGTTTCCCCCGCCTCGCCTGCGCTAAGGGCCTCGCCATGACGGACAGCTGGAAACTATCGGGCGAAATTTCGCGGAGCGCGGCGCGGGCGGCGCTCGAGCGGCAGGCCGAGGACGATGGCTGGGATGCCGAGATCGTGCTCTCGGCGCACGAGATCGCCGAGCCGAATCCCGAAGAATGGATGTTCGAAGCCTGGCTCCCCCGCGAGCCCACCACGGCCGACCGCAGCGCCATCGCGAAGCTGTTCGCAGGCGAGCCGCCGTCCTTCGCGCTCGAGAAGCTGGCCCCCACCGACTGGGTCACGCTGAGCCAGCAGGGGGTCGAGCCGATCCGCGCCGGGCGGTTCCATGTCCACACCCCCGATCACGCGCCCGACCCTCTTGCAATCAATCTCGCGATCCCCGCGAGCCAGGCCTTCGGCACCGGACAGCACGCCACCACCGCGGGCTGTCTCGCGATGCTCGACCTTATGAAGCGCGACGGGCTGGTGGTGCGCAACCATGCCGATATCGGCACCGGCACCGGGCTGCTCGCCTTCGCCGCGATGCATCTGTGGCCCAGGGCCTTCGCCACCGCCTCGGATATCGACCCGGTCTGCCTCGATGTGATCCTCACCAATGCGCGCAGCAATGGCGTGCCGCTGGGCGAGGCTCCGGGCATGCTCACCCCCACCATCGCCGACGGGATGGACGATCCCGTGCTGCGCTCGCGCGGGCCCTACGATCTCTTGATCGCCAACATCCTCGCCGGGCCGCTGATCGACCTCGCGCCCGAATTCGCCGGTGCCACCGCGCCCGGCGGCCATGTCGTGTTGGCGGGCCTGCTCGAAACGCAGGAAGCCGATGTCCGCGCCGCCTATCGTCGCCAGGGCATGCGGCTCGCGCGGCGGCTGGTGAAAGGCGACTGGTCGATCCTGTGGCTGCGCAACCGACGCATCCGCTGAGGCGCGCCCGCGTCTGGCTCGCGGGGTTGGCGCTGGCCCCGCTGCTGATCGTGGCCGCCTTCCTGCTGCTCGCCTGGATCGGCGCCGCGCTGCCGCGCAATCCCGGCTGGAGCGAACCCGAGCGCGGGATCACCATCATGGTCGAGACCAATGGCGTCCACACCGGGATCGTCATGCCGGTGGTAAGCCGGGTCAAGGACTGGCGCACCACCTTCCCCTCCGCCGGCGAGCCGCGCCCGCTGGACGGGCAATTGCCCACGCATATCGCGATCGGCTGGGGCGAGAAGGAGGTCTTCCTCAACACCCCGACCTGGGGCGATCTGAAACTCTCCACCGCGGCGAGGATCGTGCTGCACGGCGGCGAGGGGCTGATGCGGGTGGGGCATTACGTCCAGCCGCTGCCGTCCGATCACCACCGCCCGGTGACGCTGCGCCCCGCGGAATACGCGCGTCTGGTCGAACGCATCGAGGCGGCGCTGCCCGCGCTGCCCGCGCTGCCGCCCGGCGCCGAGCGGCGCACCTACCCCAGCTACGAGCTGGGGGCGCGCAATTACGACGCGCGTGGGCGCTATACGCTCACCAACACCTGCAACCAGTGGGTCGGCGATGTGCTTGCCTATGCCGGGATGAGGATGGGGGTCTGGACCCCGCTCGCGGGCGGGGTGATGCGCTGGGTCGAGGAGCCCGAGCCTGGCGCTCCCGTCCCGCGCTGAGCGGAACAAGCCCCCGCCCTCGTCCATTCGGGTTGCGACAGACAGAGCGAAAAGGGCAGACATGACCAGAACACTTCTCATCACCGGCGCCTCCACCGGGATCGGCGCCGCCAGCGCCCGCGCCGCCGCCGCAGCCGGCTGGAACGTCGCGCTGCTGGCGCGCTCGGGCGACAAGCTCGACAAGCTCGCCGCCGAAATCGGCGATGCAGCGCTGGCGCTCGAATGCGACATCACCGATCGCGGAGCGCTCGACTCGGCGGTCGAGCAGACCCTGGCGCGCTTCGGCGGGCTCGACGCGGTCTTCGCCAACGCCGGGATGGGGGTCGAGAAGCCAGGCGTCGAGAAGGGCGACCCCGAGGAATGGCACGCGATGATCCATCTCAACGTGCTCGCGGTGCTCACCACCGCGCATGCCACGCTGCCGCATCTGCGCAAGACGCAGGGCCATTTCGTGGTCACCGGCTCCAAGGCGGGCCGCGATCATCTCAAGGGCTCGGTCTATGGCGCGACCAAATGGTTCGTCCACGGCCTCGCGGGCAACCTCGCCGAGGAGATGCGCGAATGGGGCGGCCGCTGCACGGTGATCTCGCCGGGCATGGTCGACACCCCGTTCTTCGACGAGCCGCAGCCGGGCAAGCTCCAGCCCGAGGATATCGCCGATGCCCTCGTCTTCGCGCTGTCGCAGCGCAAGAGCTCGGCAATCCGCGAAATCCACCTGATGCCCAACGACCAGCCGCCGGGGGATTGAACCCGCGCGCAACCGCGCTCAGGGTTCGGTGGTCACCGCCCCGCTGACGGGCTGCGCGCCCGGCGGCGGGGGATAGGCCGCCTCGTCGTAGCGGACCACCGCGCGCACCAGCTCCTGCATCATCGCCATTCGCGCGGGCACCGGCGCCCCGGTGCGGCGGATCATCGCGACCACCGCATATTCGCGCCCCGCGGGCGAGGTGACGATGCCGATATCATTGTAGCCCGATTGTTCGCCGCCGAATTCCTGTCCGGTGCCGGTCTTGTGCGCGATGGTCCAGCCGGGCGGCACCCCGCCCTTCAGCCGCCGCGGCCCGCTGCGGGTCTGTTCCAGCGTCGCCAGCAGCAATTCGGTCGAGACCGAGGACAACAGCGAGCCGCGCGCGAGCTGGCCCAGCGCATGCGCGATCCCGATCGGCGAGGCGCCGTCGACAGGATCGGCGAGATAGGCCTCGAAGCGCGCGCGCCGGAGCGCGTCGGGCAAGGCATCGCGCGCGTCGTAGAAGCCGCGCCCCATCGAATAGGCCTGATCCCACTGCAGCCCGGCGATTCCGCTCTGCTTGGTCCGCTCGTCGGTGCCGAAGCGGATCCCCGCCAGCTCGGCATCGTCGATGAAGTCCTGCACCGTCTCGGGCCCGCCGATCCGGCGCAGGATGCGGTCGTTGGCGGTGTTGTCGCTGCGGGTCAGCGCGCGGTCGAGCAGATCGCCGTAATCGGTGTCGAACCGTCCGCGGCTGCGGACGATCTCGCGGATCGGCTGGTGAAACAGCGTCAGGTCCTCGGCGCGCAGCGTGACCGGCTCGGCCAGATCGAAGCGGCCCTCGTCCGCCTCATCGAGCGCAGCGAGCGCCACCCAGAACTTGCTGACGCTCTGCTGCGGATACAGCTCATCGCCCCGGGCATGGAGGATCCGCCCGGTGGCGATGTCCTGCACCGCCAGCCCGGCCTCGCCGTCGAAGCCCGCCACCAGCGCGGCGAGCTCGTTCTCGAGCGCCGCCTCGGGAGCGCTGAGCGCCGCCGGCACGATCGCGGCGGCGGGTTCGCTCTGCTGGGTGCCCTCGAGAAACCGCGGCAGCAGGCTCACCATCACGGCCAGCCCGAGCACGGGCAGCAGGACGACGAGAAACCGGACCAGCGGCGAGACGATCCACCAGTGGCGCGGTTCGGCGGGCTCCGCGGGGGCGAGCGATCCGGGGACCGGGTGTCCCGGTGGCGGCGGCGTTCCATCGCTGTCTCGCATCATCCGGCCGCCGCGACGATCCTGGCCCATTCGCTTTCCTCGATGACCTCGATTCCGAGTTCCGCGGCCTTTTTCAGTTTCGACCCCGCGCCGGGCCCGGCGACCACCAGATCGGTCTTGGCGCTGACCGAGCCCGAGGCCTTGGCCCCCAGCCGCTCGGCCTGCGCCTTGGCCTCGTCGCGGCTCATGGTTTCGAGCTTGCCGGTGAAGACCACGGTCTTGCCGCTGACGGGGCTCTCGAGCGTGGCGACCTCGTAGCGCGGCGGCGTGACCTCGCCGAGCAGATCGTCCCAGACCGCGCGATTGTGCGGCTCGTGGAAGAAATCCTGCAGCGCCTCCACCACCGCAGGGCCGATCCCGTCGATGGCGAGCAGTTCGGCGGCGTTTGGCTCTATCGGTGTGCGGCCCTTGCGCTTGGGTGTCTCGACTTCGCTCGACACGAACGGAATTGGGTCTGGATTGGCAGGCTGAACCTCGCTGGTTTCGCTCCCCTCCCCATTCGCCTCGAGCGAAGTCGAGAGGCCCTCGCCCGCCCGCGACGAACGCTCCACCACCGCCCGGAGCGCAGGCAGATCGTGCAAATGCTTCATCAGATCGCGCGCCGTCACCGCCCCGACATGCCGGATCCCCAGCCCGAACAGCAGCCGCGCGGCATCGGGCGCGCGCTTGGCCTCGATGCTTGCCAACAGATTGTCCACAGACTTGTCCTGCCAGCCCTCGAGCGCGAGGATCTCCGCGCGGCGCTTCTTCAGCCGGAAGATATCCGCCGGGCTCTCCAGCCAGCCGAGCGCGAAGAACTGGTCGATCGTCTTCTCGCCCAGCCCGTCGATATCGAGCGCCGCCCGGCTGACGAAATGCTTCAAGCGCTCGGTGCGCTGCGCGGGGCAGATCAGCCCGCCGGTGCAGCGGACATCGACCTCGCCCTCCTCGGCCACCGCCTCGCTGCCGCACTCGGGGCAGTGATCGGGGAAAGGATAGGCCGGGCGCTTGGCCTCGGGGGTCAGGTTCTCGACCAGCTGCGGGATGACATCGCCCGCGCGCTGGACCAGCACCCTGTCGCCGGGGCGCACGCCCAGCCGCGCGATCTCGTCGCGATTGTGCAGCGTGACATTGGTCACCGTCACCCCGCCCACCAGCACCGGGGCGAGCCGCCCCACCGGGGTCAGCTTGCCGGTGCGCCCGACCTGGATATCGATGCTTTCCAGCGTGGTCTCGGCGCGCTCCGCGGGGAATTTGTGCGCCAGCGCCCAGCGCGGCGCCTTGGCGACGAAGCCCAGCCGCGCCTGCCAGTCGAGCCTATCGACCTTGTAGACCACCCCGTCGATCTCATAGGGCATGCCGGCGCGCTGCTCGCCGATCTTCGCGTAATGCGCGAGCATCGCCTCGAGACCCTCGACCCGCGCGAACAGCGGCGAGACGGGCAGCCCCCAGCGCTCGATCCACCGCATCACCGCCTCCTGCGTCTCGCCGGGCACATCGCTCGCCGCGCCCCAGCCATGCGCCCAGAACCGCAGCGGCCGCGCCGCGGTGACGCTCGCATCCTTCTGCCGCAGCGAACCCGCGGCGGCGTTGCGCGGATTGGCGAACAGCTTTGCGCCCGCCTCCTCCTGCGCGCCGTTGAGCGCGAGAAAATCGCCGCGCGCCATATAGACCTCGCCGCGCACCTCGAAGACCTCGGGGGCATCGCCCGCGAGCCCCTGCGGGATATCGCCGATATGCGCGACATTGGCGGTGACGTCCTCGCCCACCTGCCCGTCGCCGCGTGTCGCCGCACGCACCAGCACGCCCTGCTCGTAGCGCAGCGAGCAGGACAGGCCGTCGATCTTGTCCTCGGCGGTGATCGCCACCGGTTCCTCCTCGGAGAGCGACAGGAAGCGCCGCACCCGCGCCAGCCATTCGCCCACCTCCTCGCCTGCAAAGGCGTTGTCGAGGCTCATCATCCGCACCGCATGCGTGACCTTGGACAGCGGCGAGGCCGCCACCGCATGCCCGACCTTGCGCGAGGGCGAATCCGCGCGCACCAGCTGCGGAAACGCCGCCTCGAGCTCGGCGTTGCGCCGCACCAGCGCGTCGTATTCCTGGTCGCTGATCTCGGGCGCATCCTCGGCATGATACAGCCGGTCGTGCTTCGCGATCGCGCGCGCGAGCCGCATCAGCTCGTTGGCGGCCTCGGCTTCGGTGGGGTCGGCGCTCACACCCCCTCCAGCAAACGATCCGCCTGCGCGCGCGCCTCGGGGGTCACTTCGGCGCCGCTGAGCATCCGCGCGATTTCCTCCTGGCGGCCGGCCTCGTCGAGCCGGGCGACGCTGGTGCGGGTGACGGTGCCGTCGGAGCTCTTGGCGATCATGTAATGCGTGGTCCCGCGCGCGGCGACCTGCGGGCTGTGGGTGACCGCGAGCAATTGCCCGCTCCCGCCGTTTCCTTGGCCCGCCAGCCGCGCCAGCCGCTCGCCGATCGCACTGGCGACCGCGCCGCCGACCCCGCGGTCGATCTCGTCGAAGATCACCGTCGCCGCCCCGCCCTGCTCGGCCAGCGCCACTTTCAGCGCCAGGATGAAGCGCGACAATTCGCCGCCGCTGGCGATCTTGCCCAGCGGCGCGTGATCGGCGCCGGGGTTGGTCGAAATCAGGAACTCGACCGAATCCATCCCATGCGCGCCCCAGCGCTCCTCGGGCAGCGCCACCACCGCGGTGCGCAGGCTGGCGGCGTCGAGCTTGAGCGGGGCGAGCTCGCCCGCCACCGCGGCATCGAGCCGTCCCGCCGCCTCGACGCGCAGATCGTGCAGGCTGCGCGCCTGCGTCTCGTAGCGCTCGCGGGTCCGGCGCGCGGCATCCTCGAGCGCGTCGAGCTCGGCCTCGCCGCCCTCGATCGCGTCGAGCGCCGTGCGCAATTCGCGCATCTTGTCGGGCAGTTCGTCGACCTCGCAGCGGTGCTTGCGGGCGATCGCGCGCAGTTCGAACAGCCGCGTCTCGGCGGCGTCGAGCGCGGCGGGATCGTGGTCGAGCGCCTCGGCGGCGCGCTGCAGCCGCTCCTCGGCCTCGCCCGCCTCGATCACCGCGCGGTCGAGCGCGGCCAGCGCCTCGGCCAGCAGCGGGTGCTCCTCGGCGATCCGGTCGAGCCGCCGCGCCGCGACGCGCAAGGAGGCGAGCGGCGAATCCGAGCCCTCCCAGATATGCCGCAATTCCTCCAGATCGCCCGAGAGCTTCTCGCCCTTCTGCATCGCCGCGCGGGTCCCGGCGAGCCGCGCCTCCTCGCCCGCCTGCGGTTCGAGCGCGGTAAGCTCGGCAAGATGCGCAAGCAGCAAATCCTGATCGGTCTTGGCCTGGTCGAGCCCTTCGCGCGCCTCGTCCAATCGCTGCTGCGCCCGGCTCCAGGCGGTCCATGCGGCGGCCAGCGCCGCGCTGTCCGCCCCGGCATAGCGGTCGAGCAGCAGCCGATGGCCGCGCGGATTGACCAGCCCGCGATCGTCGTGCTGGCCGTGCAGTTCGACCAGATGCGGCGCCAGCTCGCGCAGCAGCGCGACGCCCGCGGGCTGGTCGTTGATCCAGGCCTTGCTGCCGCCATCGGCCTTCAATTGGCGGCGGATCAGCAGCGGCTCGCCCGGCTCGATCTCGAATCCGGCCTCCTCCAGCGCCTCGGCCAGCGCCGCGGGCAGCGCCGCGAACTCGAAGGTCGCGGTGACGCCCGCTCTGTCCTCGCCCGCGCGCACCAAAGCGCTCTCGGCGCGGTTGCCCAGCACCAGCCCCAGCGCGTCGAGCAGGATCGACTTGCCCGCGCCGGTCTCGCCGGTGAGCACGCCCAGCCCGCGCCCGAACTCCAGCTCGAGCGCCTCGATCAGCACGATGTTGCGGATGGAAAGCCGGGTCAGCATCGCGCCCGCTTCTAGACAATCGCCGGCACCGCGTCACTGGCGCAGATGCGCGGTGTTCACAGGGTGGCGGCAAGCCGGCCCGGTGGCGGCGGCAAACCCCCTAGGGCCTGGGATCGGTCGCAGGCGCAGGAGGAAACAGCGTCCCGCGCAGCTTCTCGCATCGTCCGCCCTCGTCCAGATTGCCGGCCACCAGGCATCCACCCGAGCCCCGCTGTTCGCGCGCAATTGTCTCGCCGAGCGATTCGACCTCGGGCAGTCCCGAGGCGCCGGTTGCACGATCCGCAACGTCGTAATCATGCGGGCGGAATGTGCAGGCGCTCAGCCCCAGCGCAAAGGCGCAAGTGACGGCGCGAGCCAGAAAGCGATTTCGTATCGGTTTGCGCATGGGTGCCTTCCGATGTGCGACGTCCAGGAGAGTGGAAGGTGACACGGGGAGCACACATCCGCAACCTGGTCTCGCGCAGACGGCCAGCTTCTCTTCTCCTCCCCCTTGAGGGGGAGGAGAGAGCAATGGGGGCGGAGCTGAAGGGCCCATCTCGTCATTGCGAGGAGCGCAGCGACGCGGCAATCCATGGCGGGACGTCGCGGGTTGCCGTTGCCGCCGGGTCGGGCGGAAAGCCTCGTCCGTGGATTGCCGCGCCGCCTGCGGCGGCTCGCAAGGACGAGGAAGGGGCTAGCTCGCGGTTACGCCCGCGGCGTGGTCCTGGACCAGCTCGTAGGCGCGCTGGTACCATTCGTTGCCCGGGTAGTTGGAACCCAGCACCGCGGCGTATTTGACCGCTTCTTCGGGGATCCCCAGCGCCAGGCTGGTCTCGGTCAGCCGGTAGAGCGCTTCGGGCGAATGGCTGGTGGTCTGATAGGTGTCGACCACGTTCTGGAAGCGCATCTGCGCCGCGATCCAGCGGCCGCTGCGCTGGTAATAGCGCCCGATCTCCATCTCCTTGCCCGCGAGGTGATCCTCGACCAGATCGAGCTTCAGCCGCGCATCGGCGGCGTATTCGCTCTGCGGGAAGCGGCGGTTGATCTCGGTCAGCGCGGTGCGCGCCTGCTCGGTGATCTTCTGGTCGCGCTGGACGTCGCTGATCTGCTCGTAATAGCTCAGCGCGATCAGGTAATAGGCGTAGGGCGCGTCCTTGTTGCCCGGGTGGATCGTCAGGAAGCGCTGCGCCGACTGGATCGCCTTGTTGTAATCCGCGGCGGCGTAATAGCTGAACGCGCTCATCAGCTGCGCGCGGCGCGCCCAGGGCGAATAGGGATGCTGGCGCTCGACCTCGTCGAACAGCGCCGCCGCCAGCGTCGGCTGGCCGCGATCGAGCCGCTGCTTGGCCACCGAATAGAGCGATTCGACATCGCGCGCGACATAGGCGGTGTCCGCTTCGCCGCCTCCGGTGGAGGCGCAGGCGCCGGTGAGCAGGGTGGCGCCCGCGAGCGCGGCGGCGATGATCGGCTGTTTCCTCATGGGCGAGGCCTATAGCCAGCGCCGCGCTGAACGCCAAGTGAAGCTGTGCGCCCCGGCGCGCTTATTGCCCGCGCCCTACACCCGCCAGCAGCAACACCCGCCGGCAGCAACGCCCGCCGGCAGCAACGCCCACCGGCGGCGCCCCCCGCCGCCAAGACGCTCAGTTGACGCCTTCGGGCGCGTCCCACAGCAGGTGGCGGTTTTCGAGCAGCACCAGATTGTTGCTGCGGATGATCTCGCCCTTGGTGCGATAGCCGAGCAATTGCTCCTCGGAGGTGTCGGGATTGTTGATCAGCACGCGCAATTCCTCGGAGGAGAAATCGCTCAGCCCGCGCGCGCGCTCGATCCCGGTGCCGTCGTAGATATGCAGCACGTCGCCGCGCGCGAAATCGCCATCCATCGAGACCACGTCCTCGCGGCAGATCGCGCGGTCGCCGCTGGTGAGCGCATTGGCGACGCCCTTGCTGACCGAGAGACTGCCCGCCATCTGCAGCCGGTTGGCGATCCAGCTGTCCCAGCCCGACATCGGGTTGGGATGCGGCAGGACCTTGGTTGCGCGCCGCTCGCCCGACAGCACGGTGCTGAGCGGACGATCCGCCTCGCCCTGCGCGATCCAGGTGGTGCAGCCCGCTTCCTGCGCCATATTGGCGGCGAGCAGCTTGGTTTCCATGCCGCCCGTGCCCAGCGTGCTCTTGCCCTTGGTGGCCGCCATATATTGCGAGACGTCCTCGACCTCGGGCACGAATTGCGCCTCGGGATCGTCGGGGTTGCGGTCGTAGAGCCCGTCGACCCCGGTGAGGATGATCAGGTCCTTGGCCCCGATCATCTGCGCCACCTTGGCCGCCAGCCGGTCGTTGTCGCCGACCCGGATCTGTTCGGTGGTGATCGAATCATTCTCGTTGACGATCGGCACCACCCCGGCCTTGAGCAGCCGGTGGACCGTGTTGCGCGTGTTGAGGAAGCGGCGGTGGTCCTCGAAATCGCCCAGAGTGAGCAGAACCTGCGCGATTTCCAGCGCGAATTCGTGCCCCACCGTGCGGTAGGCGTTGAGCAGCACCGGCATCCCGCAGGCGGCCGCCGCCTGTTTGTCGGATAAACCGGCGCTCTCGGGCGTTTCCCCCACGACGCGCAGGCCCAGCGCGACCGAGCCCGACGAGCAGACGATCACGTTGGTGCCCTCGGCGCGTAGCCGGGCGACATCCTCGAGCAGCCGCTGGAGGAAGCCGAAGCGCGGGGTGAGCAGGTCCTGGTTGGCCAGCAGGGCCGAACCGATTTTTACGACTACGCTGCGTTGGGTCGTCACAATAGAAATTCCGCCGGGTTGAAAACAATGAGATTTCCACATAGATAGCGATGGTGCAGCGCACAACCCGCAAGATCGCATTCTCTTCGATCATCGCGCCGGTTCAAACGCTTAGCCGCCAGCACATGTATTGATTACCAATTGGACCACTCAATCGGTAAAAAGAGATCGGACTTTTCAAATTATCGCGAGGAGCGACTTATTACTTTTTCCAAAATACTCATGGTCGGTTGCGGCAAGATGGGTGGCGCTCTGCTCGACCACTGGATGACCGGTGGCGAGGACTTCACCGTGGTCGATCCCGGTCTGGAAAGCGCCCCCGATGACGCCCGGCTGCTCGCCGACCGCGCCGCGCTGGGCGAGGAGCGGTTCGATGTCGTGGTCGTCGCGATCAAGCCGCAGATGATCGACGACTTGATGCCCCCCTATCGCGATCACCTCGAGCCGGGCGGCTATGTACTCTCGATCGCCGCGGGCACTTCCGCCGCGCGGATCGCGCAGGCGATGGGCGGCGCACCGGTGGTGCGGGTGATGCCCAACCTCCCCGCCGCGGTCGGCCGCGGGGTCAGCGGGCTCTACGCCGATCCCGCCGCCGAGACCGCGCCGCTGACGCATGCCGAGGCGATGATGCGCCGCGCCGGCGCCACCGTCACCGTCGACAGCGAGGACAAGCTCGACAAGGTGACCGCGGTCGCGGGCTCGGGTCCGGGCTATGTCTTCGAGCTTGCGCGCGCCTATGTCGCCGCGGCCACCGAGATGGGCTTCACCGAGGACGAAGCGCGCGCGATGGTGCTGGGCACGATGGGCGGCGCGGTCGCCATGGCCGAGGCGCATGGCGCACCCGATCTGGAAACCCTGCGCAATTCGGTCACCAGCAAGGGCGGCACCACCGCCGCCGGGCTCGACGCGCTCAATGGCGACGATCTCATCTCGGCCCGGATGCGCGAGACGCTTGCCGCTGCCTACAACCGGGCGGTCGAGCTGCGCTGACCGGCCAATGCCGAGAATGCCGCTCCCGCCCCCTCCCCTCCTCCTGCAAGGACACAACCGATGAACGACCAGACACTCGACCCGCAACTCCACATCCACGAGCTCGGCAGCCGCGCCCGCGCCGCCGCGCGCCAGCTGCTGACCGCGAGCACCGAGGCCAAGAACACCGCGCTGACCGAGGCCGCCAAGGCGCTGCGCGCCGCGATGCCGACGCTGCTGGAAGCCAATGCCAAGGATGTCGCCAGCGTCGCGGGCAAGAAGGATGCCAGCTTCATCGACCGGCTCGAGCTCACCGAGGACCGGATCGAGGGCATGGCATCGGCGCTCGAGCAGATCGCCGAACTGCCCGACCCGGTGGGCCGCCAGCTCGCGCAGTTCGACCGTCCCAACGGGCTCACGATCGAGCGCGTCGCGGTGCCGATCGGGGTGATCGGGATGATCTACGAATCGCGCCCCAATGTCGGCGCCGACGCCAGCGCCTTGTGCCTCAAATCGGGCAATGCGGTGATCCTGCGCGGCGGCAGCGAGAGCCGGCATTCGACGCGCGAGATCGTCGCCTGCATGCAGGCCGGGCTCGAGGCCGCGGGGCTCCCCGCCGATGCGGTCCAGACCGTCCAGACCACCGACCGCGCCGCGGTCGCCGCTTTGCTCCAGGCCGATGAATTCGTCGATCTGGTCATCCCGCGCGGCGGGCGCGGGCTGGTCGAGCTGGTCCGCGACCAGGCCAGCGTCCCCACGCTGCTGCACCTCGACGGCAATTGCCACAGCTATGTCCACGAGGCCGCCGATGTCGACAAATCGGTCGCGATCATCCGCAACGCCAAGCTGCGCCGCACCGGGGTCTGCGGCGCGACCGAGAGCGTGGTGGTCGACCGCGCGGTGGCCGGCCAGGTGATCCCGCTGCTCGCCGATGCCATGGTGGGCGAATGCGAACTGCGCGGCGACGACGAGGCGGTCGCGATCGACTCGCGGCTCACGCGCGCGAGCGAGGAGGATTGGGACACCGAATATCTCGGCCCGATCGCCAGCGTGAAGATCGTCGACGGCCTCGAGCAAGGCATCGCCTGGGTCGACCAGCACAGCTCGCACCACACCGACGCGATCCTCACCGAGGATGCCGAGGCCGCGCGCCGCTTCATGACCGCGATCGACAGCGCGGTGGTGATGCACAACGCCTCGACCCAGTTCTCCGACGGCGGCGAATTCGGCATGGGCGCCGAGATCGGCATCGCCACCGGCAAGATGCACGCCCGCGGCCCCGTCGGGCTCGAACAGCTGACGAGCTTCAAATATCTGGTGCATGGCGACGGGCAAACCCGTTCGTGACGGGTTTGTTTTTTGTCTAGCCTCAGGCGCCGGCGGGGCCAACCGGCCCCTTAGGCT
>JAHJWA010000064.1 GCA_018828205.1 Alphaproteobacteria bacterium | reverse complement strand
AGATGCCCGCGAATTCATTGGCGATATAGCCGCCGCCCGCGATGATGATCTTCTTGGGCAATTCGTCGAGGTGAAACGCCTCGTTCGAGCTGATCGCATGTTCGGCGCCTTCGCATTCGGGCATGCGCGGGCGGGCACCGGTGGCAATGAGGATGTGGTTGGCGGTCACGACCTGGCCACCAGCCAGCGTGATCTCGTGCGGGCCGGTGATCTCGGCGCGCTGCTTGAAGATCGTCACATCGTGGTTTTCGAGCGTGTTCGTGTAGGCGCCCTCGAGCCGGGTGACGTCGTCGAGCACATTGTCGCGCAGCGTCTTCCAGTTGAAGCGCTTGCCCTCGATCTCCCAGCCGAACCGCTGGCAGTCCTCGAGATCCTCGGCGAAATGCGCGCCGTAGACGAGCATCTTCTTGGGCACGCAGCCGCGGATGACGCAGGTGCCGCCGACGCGGTGTTCCTCGGCGATTGCGACCTTGGCGCCATGCGCCGCG
This sequence comes from Alphaproteobacteria bacterium, assembly GCA_018828205.1. Taxonomy (GTDB): domain Bacteria; phylum Pseudomonadota; class Alphaproteobacteria; order Sphingomonadales; family Sphingomonadaceae; genus Qipengyuania. Next base: position 6,327 of record JAHJWA010000064.1, on the reverse strand, counting down.
GCGACCCGGCTGGCGCGCACGCCGCCCGAACCGGCGCCGATGGTGAAGAGGTCGTAGTCGTATTCGTCGGAAGATTGAAAGACCACGCGCGCGCTCCTTGGTGGGGGAGCGCGCGCTATGGCTTTCATCGGGTAGGTCGGCAACCCTGTGCAGGGTCACCCAGGAGGTTAGCGCGAAGCCTGGCCGCGACCGCCGCGGCTGCGGTTGCGGTTCTGCCCCCCGCCCGAGCTTCCACCCGAGCGGCCCTGCCCGCCACCGCCATGCCCACCGCCTTCACCATCGCGGCGCGGCCTGCCGGCGCGCGAGGGATGCTTCTTGCCCGGCTGGCTGCCGCGCGAGGGGGTGACCTGCGCACGGCCCTGCTTCTGCTGGTGCTCGCGCTTGGTCGGGCCGACGCCCTCGACCACCGCGCGGAAATTGTCCGGCAACGGCAGGCGCTCGAACTCGGCATCGGTGACCTTGCGGATGTCTTTCAGATAGGCGCGCTCGTCCTCGGCGCACATCGCGATGGCGATGCCGTCGGCCCCGGCGCGCGCGGTGCGGCCGATGCGGTGGACATATTGCTCGGGCACGTTGGGCAGCTCGTAATTGATCACGTGGCTGACGCCGGGGATGTCGATCCCGCGCGCGGCGACATCGGTCGCCACCAGCACCGGGGTCTTGGCGCGCTTGAACTCGTCGAGCGCGCGTTCGCGCTGCGGCTGGCTCTTGTTGCCGTGGATCGCATTGGCGTGGATGCCGACCTGCGCCAGCTTCTTCACCACCCGGTCGCAGCCGTGCTTGGTGCGCGCGAACACGAGCACGCGCTCGATCTTGCCGGGAATCTGGTGACGGCCCGAGAGGATCATCTCGAGCAGCGACTGCTTCTCTTCCTGCTGGACCATGTAGAGATATTGGTCGATCCGCTCGGCGGTGGTGCTTTCGGGGGTGACCGAGACCTGGACCGGGTTGCGGCAATATTTGCCGACCAGTTCCTTGATCGCCTTGGGCATGGTGGCCGAGAAGAACAGCGTCTGGCGCTCCTTGGGGACCAGCTCGGAGATCTTGCGCAGCGCGTGGATGAAGCCGAGGTCGAGCATCTGGTCGGCCTCGTCGAGGATGAGGATTTCCACGCTGCCAAGACCGATCGCCTTCTGGTCGATCAGATCGAGCAGCCGGCCCGGGGTGGCGACGAGGATGTCGGTGCCGCGGTGGAGCTTGTTGCGGTCCTTGTTGACCGAGGTCCCGCCGACGATGGAATGGACCTTGAGCCCCGCCAGCGCGCCGTAATCCTTGGCCGACTGGGCGATCTGCCCGGCGAGCTCGCGCGTCGGCGCGAGGATCAGCATGCGGCAGGATTTGAACGGGGTCTGGTTGTCGGCCTCGCGCAGCCGGTCGATGCTGGGGAGCATGAAGGCGGCGGTCTTGCCGGTCCCGGTCTGGGCGATGCCCATCAGGTCGCGCCCCTCGAGCACGGGCGGGATCGCCTGCGCCTGGATCGGGGTCGGGGTGGTGTAGCCCTGGAGGTCGAGCGCCTGGAGAGCGGGCTGCGACAGGCCGAGCTGTTCGAAAGTCTTTGTCATGATGTGGGTGTTGAACTCGCAAAAATTGCGGCGCGCAGACGGAATCGTCGCGCGGTCGCGGTGGTTTCAAAACCGCCCGCGTGAAAAGGGAAGTCTTCGTGGAATGAACCGAAACGCGGCCGGGGCGGGCCTATGGGCACGCCGCTTCACGCAAGGTCGCGCGTTTCGATGGGGTGCATGTGGGGAAGTTGCGCAGGAAAGTCAATTTGTTTCGTGGGTGGGGCGTCTGGGATTGTCGACCCTCCCATTCTGCGGTGCCTGCGCCGGCCATGCATTTCGCCAGTGGCGGACCGGCTGCTTCCCGCGATTCCGTGCCAAAAGCTGCCCTTCCGCTCCCGACCCAAAAGCGGCCATAGGATCGAATCCGCTATCTTGCGTCGGAAATCGGGACACTCGAACAGCTCGTAACGATACGATTCTGGGATTCGTAGCTTAGTTTGGACGTCTTGCGTTCGAGGATCCAGGTATCAGTTCCCCAATGGTATTCGGTCGATTTTGCTGCGACTGGCCGAGTGGAAGAGTTGACGACGAAGGCCTCCTTATCCTCATCGAAGCAAAGGTCGGAACCGTCGCATTCCAGCGACCTGTTGAGGGCATCATCAAAAACCATCGCGCCGGTCTTCGTATCGAAGAATACGTTCTCCAATTCCGCTCCAGCCGCGTCGCAAAAGGAAATTCGGTCGGGCGCAGAGCATCCCATTAACAGTGTGGCCACTGTCCCCATTACTGCATTCTTCATCCTCTAGGGATGAGCCGCAAGTAGACATTCGGCAAGGCAAAAACCGGAATGTCCTCTTCTCACCCACTTTCAGCCCTTCAGGACGGAGCAGCTCGATCCTGAAACCTGCCGGGCAGCTATCGCCTCCCTTCCGCCAGGGGGGAATTTCTCGAAGCGACCCACTAGCAGACCTTGTTTGCTGAGTTTAGGGTAAGTGCATGGGCAAAGAAGATATCATGGTCGTGATCCTCATGGGGGTGCCGATGGTATTTTTGTTCATTTGGGTGCCCGAGAGACTGCATTCGACGGAACCAATGCATCGATTGCGTATCGCATTCCTATTTATTGGTGGGGCCATATTGCTAATCCTCGGCTTGATAGCAATTTCGGAAAGGCCTGAGTGGTTGCAAGCTGCCTTCATCCAGCAGGCGGCTTTTATGGCGATGTTTTACGGAGTTATTCTCTGCGCGATGCTATCAGCGAGGCTCATTTTTAGTAGCGTGCTTCAGTCGTTCCAAAGGTGGAGATATCGTCGGCGCAACGGCAGCTAACCACCCAGTAGCGGACATTCGCGCCTGGCGAAGATTTCGCCAATAGCGGACATTCAGGCAATCGACAGGCTGAGGTCATTCACGTGGCAATCGAGCCTCATGCCGGCTCCGCTCACCCCAGCCCCGCCCGCTCCAGCAGCCCCGCGGTGCTCGCGTCGAAGCTTCCGCCGCCCTTCTCGATCGCCTTGGCCATCTGCTTGCCCAGCTCGACGCCGAACTGGTCGAAGGGGTTGATCCCCATCAGGACCGCGCTGGCGAAGACGCGGTGTTCGTGGAAGGCGATCAGCGCGCCCAGCGTTGCGGCGTCGAAATCGTCGGCGAGGATGGTGGCGCTGGGGCGGTCGCCGGGGAAGTGGCGCGCGGGGTCCTCGCCCTTGTCGCCCGCCATCAGCGCCGCTCCTTGCGCGAAGCAATTGGTCAGCAATATGCGGTGATGCGCGGGGTCGAGCGCGTCGCCCGGCGCCACGCTGGCGATGAAGTCGACCGGGATGAGATGCGTGCCCTGGTGGAGCAGCTGGAACACCGCGTGCTGCGCATCGGTGCCCACCCCGCCCCAGGTCACCGGCGCGGTCGGGCCGTCGACCGGCTGCATGTCGGCGGTGACGCGCTTGCCGTTGCTCTCCATCTCGAGCTGCTGGAGATAGTCGGGGAACAGCCCCAGCCGTTCGTCATAGGCGAAGACCGCGCGGGTCTGGCAGCCGCGCACGCGGGTGTAATAGAGATCGGCGAAGGCGGCGCGCAGCACCAGATTGGCGCGCGCCTCGGTGTCGCGGAAATGCGCGTCCATCGCCTTCGCGCCGGCGAGGAAGGCGCGGAAATCCTCCATGCCCGCCGCCATGGCGACGGGAAAGCCGATGCTCGACCACACCGAATAGCGCCCGCCGACGCTTTCGGGAAAGGGCAGGATGCGGGTCTCGTCCACGCCCCATTCGACCGCCTTTTCGGGACTGGCGGTGAGCGCGACCACGCGGCCATAGGCGTCGGCGACGCCGTTGTCGGTGAGCCATTTGAGCGCCGAGGCGGCGTTGGTCATGGTCTCGATGGTGGTGAAGGTCTTGCTGGCGACCGCGATCAGCGTCTTGGCCGGATCGCAGGCCGCGAAGGCGGCTTCGAGCGCGACCCCGTCGATGTTGGAGACGACATGGACGTCGCAATAGGACAGCTCGCGGCTGAGCGCATCGACGCCCAGCGCCGGGCCCAGCGCCGAGCCGCCGATGCCGATGTGGATCAGATGGTCGATCTCGCCCAGCGCGCCCTGGTGGATCGCCTCGACCAGCAGACCCATCCGCTCGAGCAGCGCCTCGGCCTCCTCGACCTTGGCCGCGTCGCCAACCCCGCGCAGCGTGGCGTGATCCGCGGCGCGGCCCTCGGTCGGGTTGACCATTTCGCCCGCGAACAGTTTTGCGCGCATGCCGGCGAAATCCATCGCCTCGGCGAGCTCCTCGAAGGCGGCGAGCACCGCGCGGTCGAGATGGGTCTTGGACCAGTCGAAGAAGATCCCCCCGGCATCGAGGATCGCGCTTTCGCCCGCTTCGCCGGCGGCGCCGCTGCCCAGTTCGATCCGGCCCGAGAGCATCGCGACGCGCTCCGCATCGCCGGGTTCGTCGGTGCCTTCGCCGCCATCGCGGGTGGCGCTGAACAATTCGCGCAAGGTCGGGCGCGGCAGGGCTTCGAGGCGGGCCCACAGATCGGAAGGCGTAGTCATGCGCAAAAGTCCTTTTATGGCCAGCCCTGCGCGCCTAGGGAATCGCCCCATGAATGGCAAACCCCCTATCGCCGCGAGCGCCGCCCCCCAGAGGCCGCAGGACGGGCGGACCGCTGCGGCGGACGCTCCTGCCGCCTCCCCCGAGGCGGGCCTCGCTGCCGATACCGATGCCGATGCCGCTGCCGATGCCGACGAGCGCGAGGACTGGTGGAGCTTCACCAAATTCGTGCTCAAGGTGGTGGTCGTGGTGCTGGTGTTCCGCACCTTCCTGTTCGCGCCCTTCACCATCCCCAGCGAGAGCATGCTGCCCGCGCTGTGGAAGGGCGATTATCTGGTCGCGGCCAAATGGCCCTATGGCTATTCCAATCTCTCGATGCCGTTCCAGGCGCCGCTGCTGCCGGGACGCGTGCTCGAGGCGCTGCCCGAGCGCGGCGATGTCGCGATCTTCAAGCACCCGATCGACGGCACCGACTATATCAAGCGGGTGATCGGCCTGCCCGGCGACACGGTCGAGATGCGCGGCGGGCGGGTGTCGATCAACGGACAGCCGGTCGCGCAGGAGCTGGTGCGCGAGTTCGACCTGCCGCTGTCGGCCAACACCCAATGCGTGCGCGGCGGCTTCGAGGTCGAGACCTCGCGCGGGACCGCCTGCCGCTACCGCATGGCGCGCGAGACGCTGCCCTCGGGCCGCGCCTACACCGTGCTCGATTTCGGTGCCACGCCGCAGGATGATTTCGGCCCGCTGATCGTGCCGCGCGACCGCTTGTTCGTGATGGGCGACAACCGCGACAATTCGCAGGACAGCCGCTTCGCCGCCGCGCCGGGCGGCGGCGTGGGGCTGGTCCCGACCGACCGGCTGGTCGGGCGCGCGAGCATGGTGCTGTGGTCGACCGACGGCAGCGCCGAATGGATCAAGCCCTGGACCTGGTTCACCGCCACCCGCTGGGACCGGATCGGGGAAGGGTTGTGAGCGGCGCGGGCAATCTGGCGCCCGGCGCGCGCGCCTGGCTCGAGGCGACCGGTTTCGCGGTCGGCGACGAGGCGCTGTGGCACGCCGCGCTCACCCATGGCAGCCTCGGCGAGGCGAAGGATTACGAGCGGCTCGAATTCCTCGGCGACCGGGTGCTCGGGCTGGCGGTGGCCGACTGGCTGTTCCGCCAGAGCGAGGCGCCCGAGGGGCGGCTGTCGCAGCGGCTCAACGCGCTGGTCAGCCGCGAGATGTGCGCGACCATCGCGCGCGAGCTGGGGCTGGCGGAGCATATCCGCATCTCCAAACAGGCCAGCGCCGATGGCGGGCGCGACAGCGACAACATTCTGGGTGATGTGATGGAATCGCTGCTCGGCGCGCAATTTCTCGAGAATGGCTTCGCCTCGGCGCGCGATCTGGTACAGGCGCTGTGGCGCGCCGCGCTCGAAAGCGGCGCGGGCCAGCGCAAGCATCCCAAGAGCGCGCTGCAGGAATGGGCCGCGGGCAACCAGCGCCGCCCGCCGCAATACGAGGTCACCGACCGCAGCGGCCCCGACCACGCCGCGCAGTTCACCGTCAAGGTGAGCGTGTTCAAGGTCGGCGAGGCCGAAGCCACCGCGGGCAGCAAGTCCGAGGCCGAGCGCGAGGCCGCCAGACAATTCATGGAGAAATACGGATGAGTACCGCGTCGTGACCACCGAGACCGAAGCAAGCCAGTCCGAACCCGGCCCCGCCCTGCCCACCCGCTGCGGCGTGGTCGCAGTGCTGGGCGCGCCCAATGCGGGCAAGTCGACGCTGGTCAACCAGCTGGTCGGGCAGAAGGT